>JAYVYS010000733.1:0-2438 GCA_043784005.1 Isosphaeraceae bacterium | reverse complement strand
ATCAGTTCGAACATCGAACCGAGCCTGGCCGCCTGGAGCACCGTCGCCACGTTGGATCGCCAGGTCGTCGTGACCACCGCCAGCGCGACCTTATCCTTTAGCCGTTCGAGCAACGCCGCGACACCAGGATAGACGCGAGGGGAGTCGGCAAGCATCGTTAGCGTGAGTTCTTGCTTGCGAGCGACCCAGCCATCGACGTCGCCATCCTCAAACCCTTTTTCGGCGAAGATCCTGGCGAGAAAGTCGCGATCATTGCGTTCGGCAGCCTTCGCGCACACCGCGTCGGGGATGAGCCAACCCATCAGGCCGAACGTGCGTTGCCAAGCGGCGACGTGGTGATTCTCGGTATCGGCGATCACGCCGTCGAAGTCAAAAAATACGGCGCGTGGAGGCATCAGGATCGTGGTTCCTATCATGTTGAAAAGGATCTCGGATTATCACCCGGAAAACCGTTGACGTCAAATCGTTGACAATCCCGTGTCGCCCCCCTATGGTTGCACTTTTCCTCCCATCGACGACAATCCGACTCAACGCACGAACGCGGAGCAACACCCAATGGCGCGTCCTGTCACGCTGTTTACCGGGCAATGGGCGGACCTCTCGCTTGAGGTCATCTGCAAAAAGGCGAGCCAATGGGGCTACGAAGGCATCGAGCTTCCTTGCTGGGGCGACCACTTCAATGTCCAGAAAGCCCTCAAGGATGACAACTACTGCAAGGAGCGCCACGACCTCCTCGGCCGTTATGGCTTGAAGTGCTGGGCCATCTCGAATCACTTGGTCGGACAGCTTGTTCTCGACATCCTTGACGAGCGGACCGATGACTGGGTTCCTGCGGAGATCCGCGGCAACTCCGACAAGAAACGCGCCTGGGCCATCCAGGAGATGAAAGATACGGCCAGGGCCGCGAAAAAGCTGGGAGTGAACGTCGTCAACGGCTTCACGGGCTCACCGATCTGGCACCTGCTCTACTCGTTCCCGCCGGTCTCCGACAAGATGATCGCGGATGGTTTCAAGAAGCTCGCCGACCTCTGGAATCCGATCCTTGACGTCTTCAAAGAATGCGACGTGAAGTTCGGCCTTGAGGTCCACCCCACCGAGATCGCCTTCGACCTCTACTCGGCCGAGACCGCGCTCAAAGCCCTGAACTATCGCCCGGAGTTCGGCTTCAACTTCGACCCGAGCCACTTGCTCTGGCAGTTTGTCGACCCGGTCGCGTTTTTGCGCGCGTTCCCGGACCGCATTTATCACGTCCATGTCAAAGATGCCGCGCGCACGCTCGACGGCAAGACGGGGATTCTCGGTTCGCACTTGAACTTCGGTGATGCCCGACGCGGCTGGGACTTCCGTTCGCCCGGCCGGGGACAGGTCGATTTCGACGCGATCGCCCGCTCGCTCAACGAGATCGGTTACACCGGCCCGTTGTCCGTCGAATGGGAAGATCCGGGCATGGATCGCGAATACGGGGCCGCCGAGGCCGCCAAGTTTGTGAAAGACCGAATGGGCTTCGCCGCCGCCGGTCAACTCTTCGACAAAGCGTTCGCCGAAGCTCAGGCGAAGAAGTAAAATAGAAGAGGCTAAGTTGCAAGTGCGCCGCAAACAGCGGGACGACGTTTGCCGCGCCCATCAACTGCTAAAAAATGGCTGGTCGGTTCATGAACCAACGAGGCCGCGATATGCCTACCAAAGATGAAGAGGCAAGCGACTTGGCCGTGATGCATTACGAGGTCGAGACTGGCTTGAGTCAGGTCTTCCGCATCATGGGAACTCCAGAGGTCGAGATCCGGCCGACCGAGCCCATCAAATTGCTTGAGGTGAACGAAAATACCGTGCCGTCCGGAATCATGCCGATCCAGTTCGGTCCAGCTCCATCTTCGGGTCTTCACTACTCTTCAATCATCTTGGAGGTGACACCGGACGAATTCGAGAAGATCCAGACTCAAGAGTGGACGCTTCCCAATGGATGGATGCTAGGTGACCTCATTCCCAAGCCAGTAACGGCGGATCGTTGATGCGCGAGTCCGACGACTGGGCACGCGCTTATGCGTCTCTGCATTGCGCCTGCGGGACGAACCTTTATCAAACCCCTACGCGGCGCGATCGATCGAATTCTATGCGAACTGGAGCATTGACATGAGTGGCCCCATTGTTCGTAAGTACGGATTTCCCAACTTTGAGGAGATCTTTGGAAAACGCGAACTTGAACATGGTGTCGATGAGCCGGCCACCAGTTCAACGCCCCCTGAACCTCAAGAAGCTCCCAAAGTCGTGCCCAAGGCGACCGCGAAACCGAAGGGGAAAAAGCGTAAGTAGTCTTGGCATTTCCCGCCAATGTGCTGCTTGGATCAGCACATTAACGGGCGATGCCAACCCTACGAGCACGCTGGTCACGATGTAAACATTCAAGAGTGACGCGTTCGGTAGGCCAGTCTCAAGATTGG
>JAYVYS010000732.1:0-2990 GCA_043784005.1 Isosphaeraceae bacterium | reverse complement strand
AGGCCCACCCATCGCCCTGAGTCGACCGGCACTCGATCCGGGAGGGATTGGCTTTGGTCGGCGCATCGGCCATTGGGTTCGGTCGGCGGATTGCCGGTTGGGAAGAACCAAGGTCTCCCGACCGGACTGAGAGACCCGAGTGAAATTATCAAAGAACTGCCCATGACGATGGGATCGCGGACGTTGCTCGTGCGGGCAATCGCATGCCGACTGTCACGAGGCGTAGGAAACCGCGAGCCAGAGTTGAGTCGGGCCGCCGTTCCGGTCGATAAGAATTGTGCGATCCTTACGAACGAGGCTCGCGCGGGCGAGCCCATTTCGTGACGGTTTCCGGCCGCGTCCGTCCCCCCAGTCGGTTCGGCCGGGAGTCTCGCGGTCATGGTCTCGCTTCGCAAACCCCCGCGATTTCATGCGCCGAGACTAGACGCTCAGATTCGTGCCTATCGCGAGGTTGATAACCTCACAAACCTCCTCTACCTCGTGATGGAATATCTCTGCATCGCGACGACCATCGCCGTCGCGGTGGTGTTCGGCGAGTACAGAGGAATTTGGGGTCTGACCTGGGCCTGGAACATCCCGGTATTCGCGACCGCCATCGTCCTGATCGGCGGCCTGCAACATCGTCTCGCGGGGCTCGGGCACGAGGCGTCGCACTACACATTCTTGCATCATAAATGGCTCAATGACCTTGTGGCCGATCTTTTCTGCATGTTTCCCATTCTCACGAATATTCATTTCTACCGCCTCTTTCACATGGCTCACCACCAGTACACGAACGACTGGGAACGTGACCCCGACCTCGCCAATATGGGTCGAGCGAAGGGCGTCGCGGCCTTCCCGATGTCGAGGTGGCGGATCGTGGCGAGCCTGTATCTCCGCGTGCTGTTCCACCCGATGGCGTTTCTGAAATATCAGTGGGATTACATCTACGTCAACGTCATGGGCAAGGGGGACAACGTCTACATGGCGCGTCCCCCTCAAGGCGACTCGGGCCGGTCGTGGCCACGGGTTGGCACGATTCTCGGGATCGGCTATGCGATCGGGTTCAACGCCCTGCTCTGGCGGCTCACGTCAACAGGTCGCGCGGGCTGGATGATCCCGGCGGGAATCTGCGGATGTGCCCTCGTGGCGATCGTCTCAGCCCTGCTGCCGGGCCGGGCGGTGTTTCAGTCCCCGTTCCGCCAGCCTTATACTCCGAGATGGGGAGGAGTCGCGCGATTAGGCTATCTGACGGCCCTGATGGTCGCGCTGGCCGAACTCCGTTGGGCGACGGGCGGTCGATCGGCGATCTACGTCTTTGTGCTCTGGGTCGTGCCTATGACGACGACGTTCATGGTCTTCATGCTCCTCCGCGACGTCTACCAGCACGCCAACGCCGACGATGGGCGTTTGACCAACTCACGAATCTTCTTCGCCGACCCGTTCACGCGATGGGCGGTGTTCGTTTATGGTCAGGACATGCACGTTTCGCATCACCTGTTCCCGGCAATCCCACATTATCACCTCCGCGGGCTCCACGCGCTTCTGAAACTGGAGCACGCCGATTATGCGTCGCAAGTCGTTGAATGCCACGGGACGTTCGCCAACGGCGGCGGACATCCAACGATCCTCGACGTTCTGACCGCTCCGAGACCCGAGCCGGCTTCCCACCTCGACGGAGACGTTCCACGATGAAGACCCGATCGCAGATGCTCGCCTACGTCCTGGCCGTTGCCCTTCCGGCGGTCGCGGCCTGGCAGGTCGCCGCAACGAAGGCGCAGGGGCCGCTGCCGGCGAAGACCCGATTCGATTTCCAGGTGGTCGAGAGCTTCGACGCGAAGTACCTGGGCGACACCCCCGGCCATGTCGGCCGCGCGGGGGGGCTTGGTGGCAAGCCGAGGGTCGCACTCGGCGACCCGGTCTTTCGCGGCGACCATCGAGTCGGCAAGGTGACCAACCTGGTCTGGGACCGAACCCGAGACAGCCTCGTCATCGAGTTCGATCCCGAGGACTTCGCCTTCGACATCAAGGGAATGCCTGTCGGGCAAAATCGAATCTCCGTCGGCGAGGACGTCTGGATTCGCCTCGATGGCCAAGCGACCGCGCCGCCTGCCCCCCGATGATCGAGGGGATTATGACGATGAAGCCCTGCCAAGCCGCTCGAAGCGAATCGGCAGGGCTCTCATAAGAGGCGGAATGCCGACCGTCAGGCGGCGGATTTCGCCTTGCGACGACGTGCGGCGTAAATCAAGCCGATTAGCCCGGCGAACCCGGCCGAGACAATCGTCGAGGGTTCGGGAGTGGCCGAGGCGGGGGGAACGAATCCCCGAACCTCGAAGACCTCCGAGCCGCTCCCGAACGTGGAGAAGAGGAAGTCACCGGTGATCGGGTCGATGTAGGCCCCCTCCGCGCCGGAGAGACCCGTGATGAAATCCGTTCGACTCGCCACGACCGGATTATTGTTGGCGTCGACTGTATAGGAGCCCACCGTGCCCGTCGAGTATTCGGAGAGCAAGAGGGAGGGCGTGGGGAACAGTGGCGAACCATTGGGAACGTAGATGATCCCCTCCGGACCACGGTTCGGCTGAGTGCCCAGGACCGCCGAGGTGATGTTGTAGGTTCCCAGACCGTCGGGAGAGAGGGTCGCGTTGTAAAATCCGCCGCCATTATAGCTGGCGATCTTGAATGCCCCGGTGGGGTCGAACGCGAGACTGCCGACCGAATTGGCGACTCCCACGATGCCGGCGTTAATGATCTTGTCGGGGGAGGTGCTCCCCGGTTTGATCTCGCCTATCGTATTGTTGGAAAAACCGGTGAAGAACAAGACTCCGCCAGGCCCGTAAGACAGGCCACCGTCGATGTTCGGAGCTGTCGCGAAGTTTGCGGCAGTGCCCGCGAAACCGGTAATATGACCTGAACCGTTCCGATTGACGCCGATGGAGAAGATTTCCCCGTTCGATGCATTGGCATTGCCGCCGATGAGTAGCGTATTCGTATTCCCGGCTTGGAGA
>JAYVYS010000731.1:0-6394 GCA_043784005.1 Isosphaeraceae bacterium | reverse complement strand
GGGCCGACGATTTTCATGATGTCGCTCGGATGCGTGAAGTGAGCGCCATAGGCGTGACGGTCTTCTTTCCCGAGTGAATGTTCAAAGAGGGTCCCGAAGATCTCGGGCCGAACCTTGGGCCAGTCTTCTCGGGAGGCCGCTTTGAGAAGGTCCACTTCGTTACTTTTCAACGCGATCCGCGCGGTCTCAGAGAAGAGACCGCCGTTGAAATAGTCCACGTCCTGATAACGGTCGTCTGGAGTCTTCTCCAGAGTATTCATCGCCTCGAACAGACCCCCGATCAAGTCGCGGCTGTCTTGCTTCGTGTGGCACTCCTCAAGGAGCTGCGACACCTTGTAACGGGGCAAGAGGTCGATGTCTTCCGCAAAGAGCGCCACGAGCATTTGGAGGGTGAAACGTTGCGCCCCGGACCTCTCGATCGGTCCGCCGATTCGATGAGGGTTCACAAGTTCGTTGAAACATTCAGCGAGTCGGTCGGCGGCCTTGCGTGTTACCGCGAGCTGGTCGTTGCCGAAGATCGGTTTTTCAGGTTTAGAAAAAAGGAACCCGAGAGGACCCCAGTGCGTGGCAAGGTCAACCACCTGGACCCGATCCAAAGGGGAATCCATCTGGGTATCGAAATCGTAAACCCAGAGTTCATCGAAGTTGCAAAGGATGACGTAGCGCGGACGGCCGGGAACGAGGCGGGTCCAATAGTCGAACGCTTGGCGATAGTGGCGGGTCAGGTCTTCCCCGCGTTTCTTCATTTCGATCAGAACGACAGGCTTCCACACGAGGTCGGCGAAGGATGTACCCTTTCCCCCGGCCTTCTTGATCCGGTCTTCAAGGGTCGCGCCGGCTTCCCTGACACCCTCATGTCCGAACGCCTGGAAGAGCCGGTCGAGGTAGACTTGCGCCTCTCCTTTTTCATCCCCTTTGATATTCGTTCCGACCCACGAGACGAAGGAAGCAAGGCGGGTTGCGCGTTCGTCATTCTGCACCGGCCCACTCCTACAGATTCAAAGTTCAGGCAATGAGAGGATACCGGGAAGCCCTCCCTCACGCACGCGGAGAATCGGATACGATTTTGGGGAAAGGGGTGCGTGGCCGACGACCTTTTGAAGCCGTTCCTAAAATGCCTTATTCGCCGAGCTTCGTTTTCCTCCAGACGATCTGGAGCCGATTCCCCTCCGGATCATTGAAGAACGCGGTGCGGAGCGAGTCGTTGTCAACCAGGGTATCCGCCTCGAACGTCACCCCTCGCTTTTCAAACGTGGCCAGTGTGGCGGAGAAATCTTCGACCCAAAAGGCGAGGTGACAAACCCATCGCTGATTCGCACCTGTCTGACTCTTCGGTCTGCCGATGATCTCGATGGCCATCCCGCGATCGTCCATCAGAAAGAAACCGGGGGGGTCGCCAGCCCCCTCGAACACCGTCTTCATGCCGAAAGCCGCTTCGTAGTAGCTCTTCAGCGCAGGGGCGTCGTCGGCATAGATCGCGAAGTGCTCGATGCTGGACATGGGATCGGTTCGCCTTATTTACGACCTTTGACTTTCGTTTTCAACGCGCTTACCGGGTCCTTCAAACCTGCCAGCATGAGAACGGCCTTCCATTCGTGTTCCCGCACCGGCTGGATCGAGAGCCGGCTCCCCTTGCGAAGCAACTCCATCTCCGTGAGCTCGGGAACATGCCGGAGCTGGGGCAACCCTAGCGGTGGATCGATCGGGCAGATCGCCTTGATCTCGACCTGAAACCAGGTGGGGTTGGCGGGATCGCTTTTGGGGTCGGGATGGTCGGCGGAGGGGTCAAAGGCCGTCGGGTCCGGATGGCCCTCTTTGACCACCTCGGCGATCCCGGCGATCGCGGGCGGGTCGGCGCTTGAATGGTAATAAAGAACCATGTCACCGCGCTTGATGGAATCGCGAAGAAAGTTCCTCGCCTGGAAATTGCGGACGCCGTCCCACCCCGTGGTTTGATCGGGTGCCGCCTGGAGGTGGGCGAACGCAAAGCAGTCGGGTTCGGATTTAAAGAGCCAGTAGGCCATGAAGCGGTCTCGTGGAATGAGCGTAAGAACATGAAGATCGTCCGGCAATGCCGGAGGTGATTGTACCGACTCGGTGATCCAAACGAGGAGACGCTTGGGGCGCAACGATCTGCAGCATTTCAGCGAGTGACACCGGACCGGATTTCGTTATCATATCAAGAATCGCGGGCTTATGCTCGTCGGCGATTCGCCAGCGGGGGACGAACCAAGCCGAGGCTTGATCTGATTATCCGCTTCCTCGCGATCAAGAACCAAACTCGACGTTATTGGGACACCGTCCAAGAGATTGCTACTCAAGGATATCGTTCACATGAATATTTTACTGACTTCTGAGCTTGAGAACTTCGTTTCGCAGAAGGTCAAGAGCGGCAATTATCCGTCGGCGGGCGATGTCATCCTCGACGGACTTCGGCTCCTGAAAGAACGCGACGAACGCGGTCGAATCGCGCTCGACGATCTTAGAAACGCCATTGCCGTGGGGGTCGACCAGGCCGACCAGGGGCAGATTCATGAATTTAACGAAGAAGCGGTTGCCCGTATTAAGGCGCGAGGCCGAGAGCGATTGGCTAAGCAGAGCGGGCTCAACCCAACATGAACGAGCCGAGGTTCACCGAGAAGGCGGAAGCCGATCTTGATCAGCTGTGGGCGTACATTGCTCACGACAATCCCGGCGCGGCCGATACGATGATCGAAGCCATTTTGGAGAATAGCCGGATTCACGTTCAATTTCCCAATTTGGGCCAGCGCCAGAAGGAATTACGGTCGGGCGCGATATCGAGAACATATTCAAGGGCCAACGCTTAAAGAGTCGTTATGGACGCCGAACCTCAGTGATGATTCTGCGCAAAACTCCTACAAAGACTCAACCCGCTCAGTGCTCCATGACGACCGGAATTCCCATCTCATCCTGATCCCGCTCCCTAGCCTCCGGCAAATTCGTTCCCGATCCCGCGTCTTCGTGCGATGTCGCTCGCCCTCCTCGCAGGCCCAGGGTGCAGAGGATCATGACGAAGGCCAGGGCCATGATCTCGATGAAGATGTTGCGAAGTGAGCCTCCCAGCGCGTTTTGCACGATGAGTAAAGCCTCCGGCGTGAGCTTTCCATGGGTCTCGGGCCGCAGTGCCGCGGCAACGTCGACCCCTTCCACACCGGCCAACCTTGACGATAAGTCGAGGCTCAAAGATGCGCCGAGCAGGCCGACGCCGATCGCTCCTCCCATTGTTCGGAAGAAAATCGCGGCGGCGGTGGCGGCTCCGCGACGTCCCCAGGGGACGGAGTTTTGAACTCCCAACAGTGTGCAAAGCGAGACCGGTCCCATCCCCATTCCCAGGATGAACAGGCCTCCCATGAACAACGGGCCGGAAGCGTGTGGATACGCGGCTGCGAGCACCAGGCTGAGCGTCCCTGTGGCGATGAAGAAGGATCCGCCGACCGCCGTCCCTCGGTAACCCAACCGGCCCACAACCCGCGCCGCCACCGCGACGCTCAACGCCCACGATAAGAACAAAGGCGTGATCGTCCTTCCCGCCGCTTCCGCGGAACGTCCCAAGACCCCTTGCACAAAGAGGGGAAGATAAGTATCGATCCCGAAGAGTAAGGCCCCGATTAGAAACCCTCCGGCCATCGCCGAGGCGGTATTGATGTCTTCGAACAGATCGATCGGAAGAATGGGATCGGCTGCGCGAAGTTCGACGCGAACGAAGAGCGCGAGCAAGACGAGGGCCGAGATCAGGTAGATCATCGAGCCCTTTCCACCGACGTTGCCCCCTTGAAGGACGGCGGAAAGCAAGGCGGTCGAGCCCAGTGAAAGGAGAACGGCCCCTGCCCAATCCATTGGTAAGTGCTTTCGCTCTTTGAGCGTTTCCTTGACGCGCAGGATCAGGATCATCGCCGCCGCCAATGAGAATGGCACCGTGACGAAGAACACCCAGCGCCATGAGATCCGGTCGGTCAAGACCCCGCCCAACCACGGTCCGATGAGGCTACACGTTCCCCAGACCGCGCTGAACCATCCTTGCACCTTCGCGCGTTCTTCGAGTGAGAACAAGTCCCCCAGCATGGTCAGCACGATCGGGCCGACGGCTCCCGCCCCCAAACCTTGAATGACACGCATGGCGATCAATTCCGGCATGCTTCGCGACAGACCAGAAAGCATCGATCCAAGCGTGAATAACCCCAGGCCGAAGAGCAAGACGCGCTTTCGCCCGAAGATGTCGGCGAGCTTGCCGTACAAGGGGGTCGAAACGGTCGCGGCGAGAAGGTAAGCCGAGTACACCCAGGGATAAATATCGAGGCCGTGAAGCTGCGCGATGATGCTCGGCATGGCCGTCGAGACGACCGTCTGTTCAAGTGACGTGACCGACATCGCGAGCAAGAGCGCGAGCGTGACAAGACCTCGATCCACCTGGGAACTTTGTGCCTCGGTCCATTTCTCCGCAGTGTCCGAACCCTCCATGTCGCCTCCCGGATTGGGTCTGTTGGAATGACCGCGCGTAGGACGGTGTCAATCGACTGTAGCAAACGACCCGATCCAGCCGTTTTCGGTTCGCAAGAATCTCACCTTACCGAGAATAATCCCTGTCTTGCGGCGGGAACTGGCAGCGCGCGATTGATCTCTTCGAGCCGATAACCAAAGCCAGGCCCCCTGATCGTGGAGAGGTCGAGCCGGCCTCCCCGACGTCGATAAAGGCCGGGGTGGACAGACGCTTCGATCCGCGAGGCCTCGGGGTAAAACTGCATACCGTTCGACTCGACACCCATGATCGTCCCCGCGTGCGCCGCGAGCAAAACGTGAGGGACCTGCGCGATCATCGGGTTGGTGAGGTCTTGAACCATCAGCAACATTTCGTGGGCCTTCGCCCAGCAAAGACTCAACATCGCCCCGGTCTGCGTTTTACACGTCTTGAGTGCCACGCCGGTCCAGCCGAGCGTTCGACCGAGCTTGACGAGATGCCAGTCGTGCGCGCTCTCATCCATGAAGAGGGGCTTTCGCGTCGAGACGCTGTGAACGTCGATCCGGTGTGTCTCAAGGTCATACGGGAAGGGTTGCTCAATATATAGGATCATCCCGTAAATCCTCGGGTGATCGATCATAAGGTGGTCGAGGATCTGATTGACATACTCGGGCTTGCTCACTGTGCAATTGAAGTCGACGCTGAGCCAATCCACCCCTTCCTCGATCGCGACGGCTCCGACGCTCACGGTTCGCTTGAAATCCCACGAGGCGTCCGTTCCCGTGAGCTTGACCTTCAGGCAAGTCAAATTGTCGCGTCGAATCCAGTCTTGGAGCAAGACAGGGTAGCCGTCATCGGGCTCGGAACCCGTCAATTCCTCTGGCGTGATCGGGTCCTTGCCGCCGACAAGATGCCAGGCCTTAAGCGTGTTCGGGGGGCTCGAAACCAAAAAATCGGCCGGGTATTTCCCGACGAACGAAATCGCGGAACCATCGGCGGGAGTCAGATAGGCCGAGAGATCGGCGTTCATGTATTCCGCGTTGTAGGTCTGATAAACCGAGACCCCATGCAACTTGCCATAGGCGTCGTGCAGGGCGATATCAAAGGCCGAGGCGCAAACCAGGGCCGCCAGCCAGGGCATCGGCTCCTTGCCTTCGCGAACCTCGCCGTTGAATTTGAGGAGGAGGCCGGGGAGGATGTCGTCAAGAAACCGATGACCGATTTCCATGGGATGTCCAGGCTGGTCCAGGACGCCTCCGCCCCAGAGGTCGACAAGCCGCCCGCAGAAGGCTTTCAACACGGAGTGACGTTCTTCATAGGGTAAGAGACTCGGCCAGACCCATTGAACGCTCAGCGGCGTTTCACCCCAACCGACGGCGGTGTTTCCATTTTCACCTTGGACATCGACGCGGACCCGGGCGCAGGTAACCTCAGTGGTGATCTCGGGTCCAAACTTCAAGGGCATCCGGGTCTTGATCGGCAGGTAGTAGAGGGTCGCGGCGGTCGGGCGGATATCCTTGGGGTTGGAAGCCATGATCAATTCCTGGCAGGATGATTCGCGACGCGGTCTGTCCTCTGGTTCTACCAGTGCGGATGAGCGTGTAACAAGTCCACATGGGGTTAGGTCATGCTCTGCCCAATTCCTCGTTTTGAGGGTCGTCATCCATGAAACCCCACCTGATCCTTGCAAGCGGCTCGCCGAGACGTCGTCTCCTGCTTTCCGAGGCGGGCTATTCGTTCGAGGTCGATCCATCCGACGTTGAGGAGCCCGACCCTCCGCACGGAATCGACGCGAAGGCTTATGCGGCGGACCTCGCCTGGCGGAAAGCGGTATCGGTGGCGCGACGCCGGGGAGAAGGCCTGATTCTGGCAGCCGATACGGTGGGAGCGGTCGATGGCCTGATCCTCAACAAGCCG
>JAYVYS010000730.1:0-4728 GCA_043784005.1 Isosphaeraceae bacterium | reverse complement strand
GCGCATCCGACGGTCAAACCCATCCAGACCTGCCCTGTCGCGTCGGCCCGATCCTTGATCGCGGCGACGCGAAACTCCTCGTCGTCGGTCCCCCCTTCCGTGTTGGTCATCGTGTTGCGGTGAAACGCCGTGGCGATTCTTTGTTCCATCGAGGCGTTCGGCAAAAGGTCGCCCGCGAGCTGTTCGATGGTGAACTGATCAAAGGGTTGATTTTTGTTGTAAGCATCGATCACCCAGTCGCGATAGCGCCAGATCGTCCGCAATGGGTCGGAGCCATACCCGGAAGAGTCGGCATAGCGCGCGAGGTCCAGCCAGAGCCGCGCCCGGCGCTCGCCGAATGCCGGATCGTCGAGAAACCTCGCCACGACCTTTTCATAGGCGTCGGCGGAAGTGTCGGCGGCGAAGGCGTCAACCTCCTGGATCGTGGGCGGAAGCCCTCGTAAATCCAGGCTCGCACGCCTCAAGAGTGTGAATTTGTCCGCCTTGGGCGAGGGTGAAAGCCCATCTTTCTCCAGGCGCGCCAGGACCCAGAAATCCAGCCCGTTACGACACCAATCGCGTTGCTTGACGTCCGGTAGAGGCCGATCCAGGGGTTTCACGAGCGACCAGTGGGGGGCATAGGTCGCCCCCTGCCGGACCCAGAGTCGGAGGATCTCGACCTCCTTGCTCGACAGTTTATCTCCCGATTTCCGGGGCGGCATCCGCAACGATGCGTCGTTCTCGGTCAAGCGGCTGATCAGTTCGGACTCGTCGGGCGCGCCGGGTACGATCGCGACGGCACCGCTCTTGAGTTCCTTCAACGCTTCATCTCGCACATCGAGCCGCAAGCCCTGTTCGCGATGCGCTTCGTCTTGTCCATGGCAGGCGAAGCAGTTCTTCGCGAGGATCGGCCGCACATCGCGGTTATAATCGACGAGAGGGAGGCGATCCATGGGAGCGGGTTCGGCGGTCTGCGCGGACAACGCCATGACGGCCGTGCCAAGGAGGTACAACAACGGTCGACGTTTCATCGCCACGGCTCCGTCAAAGGCTGATAAGTATCTCCCCGCAGAGGGAGGATGATTGCTGTCCGGGCGTGAGTGGCGTTGAATATTCCTTCAATCTATCAGGTAAGAACCATCGTTGCGAGGGGTTGAGCCTCATGCCGACCATCGCGACGTCCCCTACGAGTGAATGGCCTCACCTGTCTTTGAGAAAAGATCAACCGACAGAGGAGCCTCCGATGATCGCCGTTTTCCTTGCCTTGTACTGGTTGCCCCCCGGTTACACGATTCCAGTCGTCGATCTTAATACCGACACCAGACGTCAGGTCGTGGTCGATCGTGAGGAAGGTCAGTACCTCGGCCACCCGACGACCGTCCTGCTTGAAGACGGTCGCACGATCCTTTGCGTCTATCCCAAGGGGCATGGCAAAGGCGCGATCCAGCTTAAGCGGAGTGACGATGGCGGCAAGTCCTGGTCCGAGCGGCTGAAGACTCCCGAGAACTGGACGACCTCCCGCGAGACCCCCACGATCCACCGGGTCGTCGATGCGAAGGGGAAGAAGCGGCTTATCCTCTTTTCGGGTTTATACCCCATTCGTCTGTCGGTCTCGGAAGACGATGGCCGGTCCTGGACGCCCCTGGCTCCGATCGGCGACTTCGGTGGGATTGTCGCGATGGGAAGTGTGGAACGGCTCGTGAATGGGAACTACCTCGCCCTTTTTCACGACGACGGTCGGCATTTCACCAAGGGCGGTAAGGCGGGTACGTTCCGTGTCTATAAGACGGTATCCGAGGACGGTGGCCTGACTTGGGGACGGCCCAAGGTGATCGCCGAACACCCGGACGCCCAGCTCTGCGAGCCCGGGCTCATCCGCTCTCCCGACGGCAAGACGCTTGCGGTCCTCCTTCGCGAAAGCAGTCGAAAGTTGAACGCGTTCGTGATTTTCTCGAAAGACGAGGGGCTTTCGTGGAGCGCACCTCGCGAACTTCCCGCCGCACTGACAGGCGATCGCCACGTCGGCAAGTACGCGCCCGACGGACGCCTCTTCTTTTCATTCCGTGACACAACCCTCAAAAGCTCTACGAAAGGGGATTGGGTCGGATGGGTCGGTACGTTCGATGATATTGTGAACGGTCACGAAGGACAATACCGGGTCCGGAGCTTGAAGAACCACAAGGGGTATGATTGTGCCTATCCTGGAGTCGAAGTGTTGCCGGATGGCACGTTCGTTGTCACCACCTATGGGCACTGGACAAAAGGCGAACCGGCTTACATCGTGAGTAAGCGATTCTCCCTGGCCGAGCTTGATGCAATGGCCCGCCAGAAAGCCCCGTGAATCTGATGCCTTCACTCGGACTCTTTGAAATAATCGAGGGCTTCTTGCTCGGTGTCGAAGATTTCCCAATAGGCGTCCATTCGCATTTCGTCGAGGAAGTGGATCATTTCCTTGCGAACGTTTGCCAGAACGACCTCTCCCTCGTCCTTGCGGATCAATCGCGTAAGGGTCGTCAGCAGGCCCAGGCCGGCGTCGCCGATTTCGCGAAGATTGTTCAGGTCGAGCACGAATTCGCGGCGACCCTCTTCAAGCAACTCGCGAACATCGCGGGCCGCGTCGACGTGGCGAGGGTCGTTCATGAGCCTCGCGAAATTGCTGAGAATTACCACTTCGCCGTGATAATTGATATTGATCGGCATGGCGGAGACTCGCGCGGGACATTACTTGGTTCCGATTCCAGACACCCCGTTTCCTCAGTGGTTCAGGCTATCCACCGCGAAGAGGATCGACAACCCGGCGCGTTCGGCGGGTCGGGTGGAACCTGCTTGCGTCGTCATGCCGTTGGTGTGTAATTGAGCGATGGCAGGGTTTTGGGAGAGGGGTTTGTAGAAAGACGAGGAAACCGCCGTGCTTGACGAAGTTCTTGGTGAGTTGAAACAGGAAATCGACCGGTCGACGTTGCAATGCATCGTCGTCGAGGATTCAAGCAAGCGTTACATGCTCCCTCCGGAACTTGTGGACGAGGTGCTGAAACATCTTCTCGGAGAATTCCTGATCGGACTGCTCGGACTCGAATTGCTCCATGGTCTGGGGCAACGACTTCATATGGCAGGTACGTATTTACGAAGCTGGGTGTCTGTGGGAACCAAACCGACTCCCGCCGATCAAACCGATCTCGACGCCGCGCTCGAAGAAGCCTTGAAAGCGGCGCGCGCCCACGCGCGAACGGAAGCCCAAATGCTCGCCGCTTCTGAACGTGTTGAAGCATTGATGCGTAAGGGAGGAGCGAGCTACGCCGAGACGCGCGACGTCGTTGACACCGTTCAAGGAATCTTGGGAAAATGTTGGACGAAATAGACGACCCAAACTGGCACCAGTGGCTTTGCTTGTGCCGGCTTCTGATGTTTCACCACCCGGTCGTGGGTGCCGACAGCGCGGAATTGCTCGACAAGGGCCCTCCGGCGGAACCAGGCTGGCACCGGCGACGCAGTCCTTTGAAGGAATTCGATACATTCACATTTATCGATCATTTGAAGGGTGGTGAGACCCGCTTTATTCCGCCGTCGGACGCTCACATCAGCGACGCGCGGCCGTTCACGGCTTTGGACCAGACAGAAATCTGGAGAATCGCTCGCCATCTGGCGTCGATCCTCGACCAGACAACGACCCTTGAGAGTATTAAGCGGTCGGCGTTCCTAGGGCGATCCGCTTTGAAGGAAGCACGTCGTTGCTATACCGTATCAATGACATCGCAATTCGGTGGGCGCGGCAATGAATGGTTCCGATGGGCACCTCATGCGATTGTTGATGCGTATATGCGATTCGAGGTCCCCGGCGTGGTGGCTTCCGACTGCCTCGGAAGGGTCTTGGTTGCGACGATCGACTCTCTTTGCAAGAAAGTCTACCAGGTGAAGTCGATTCCCACGATTCGTGGAGCACTCTCATCGCATTATTCGGAGATGGTGTACAAACTCGTGCGCAAGCGTCGCTCATGCAATGTGAGCGGATACTATCAATTGTCGTATCTGGCCTCGCTCTACGCACTGACGGCGGCGGTGATTGGCGACGGTCTTGAAGCGAAACTCGACCCGGTCCCGTCGGACAGCCTCAAGCGGACGCTGCTCAACACCGAGGAGAAGGCATGCGACTTGCTGAGCGCGACGTTTTTCGCGCTTCCCGCAAGATATTCAACCATCGGCATTTTGATGTTCATGGTCGGCCATTGTCGTTTGGCCGGGAAATCCATGAAGGAAGCCGTCTCGGCCTATAACCTTCACCCGGCGCTCACCGCGGCACTCAGTCCGAACGCTTCCGCCGTTTCCGTGGCCGCATACGATTCTGAAAGCATTGGAATTTCGAGATATTCGTTAGTTGAAGGTGAAAACCTTGAGGATGTTCAGCAGCGAGTCCAAGCCCGCTATATCGCCGAATCGCATCGCATGACTTCCGTCGATCTCCGTACGGTTTTGCATGGCGAATTCAATCCGATTCACGAGCGCATTGACGCCCTGCTGAAACCCGTGATGGACGTAGCGGCCATACGTAAGACGATGAGGGGCTGGAAGTGGCCTTAAAGATCGGTCGTGGAAATGGGGACAGCCGGAACGCTCTGCCGAACAAGGGGTAAAACCATCGACTGGAGAGCCGTCTGCGTGAGATCCGCCTGTACGGTTCGGACGGAGGGAGGGCCGAAACCAATCGGTTCTCCCGACCCCTATCGAGGATGAAGACGACTTTCCCAATGATTG
>JAYVYS010000729.1:0-17500 GCA_043784005.1 Isosphaeraceae bacterium | reverse complement strand
GCCACACCCGCGCGATTGAGGTCTCCTATTTTTCGGACCAGGCCGAAGTCGGCAAGCTTCGCATGTCCTTGGTCGTTGATCAGGACGTTTGCCGGCTTGA
This sequence comes from Isosphaeraceae bacterium, assembly GCA_043784005.1. GTDB lineage: Bacteria > Planctomycetota > Planctomycetia > Isosphaerales > Isosphaeraceae > JAYUFP01. Next base: position 17,400 of record JAYVYS010000729.1, on the reverse strand, counting down.
CGTCGCGATGGATCAAACCGGCTTTGTGTGCCGCATCGAGAGCCTGTGAAACCTGTCGAAGGAGGGTCGAGGACTGGATCGCGTCGAGGGGGCCGGACCGGATGATCGACTCCCTGAGGCTCAGGCCTCCGGGAATGTATTCCATTTCGATGAAATGGTAGCCACGATCACTTCCGAGATTGTGAATCGTGACCACATGCGGATGGAGCAAATGTGCCACGGCGCGGGCCTCAGCCCAGAACCGCTCACGTACCGCGGGTTGCTTTGAAACAAGACCCGGGTTCAAAACTTTGATGGCGCAGGCACGGTGAAGTCCAAGATGGGCCGCGCGATAGACACGTCCCATCGATCCTCGACCGACTTCCTTGTCGAGACGATACTGACCGAGTGTTTCGCCTATCAAAGCGGATTCGCCTGGAAAGCCATCATCGGAGACTTCCGGGAGGTCCATATTGTGATCCGATCCAAAAGCGACGGTTTCCACACTTCGATCGACCGATAACTTCACAGAACGACGCACCTTCAACTCCCTCGCTCCCCCGACAGACGCCAAATCGACACCTTCACCAGGGCCAGAAAAATTTTCTAAGTCGACTGCGATGCTCTCATCGCAATGAGTACAGCCACTCATCTTCCAACCTCTTCCGTCCTGGAATCGGGCTCCGGAACATGGTTCCACGTTCAATTCTTCTTCTCTATCGTAACACACCCGTCAAGTCCGTCACTTGTAAGACGATTGCCGGCGAGATCTATTCGATGACAATCGTCAGAAGGTGATTCGACGGAATGACTGACGGATTATTGGCGAAATTGGTTCAGTGGAATTTTCCTTGGAACTCGCCGACCTCGCTCCAGTTGGGCATTCGCGGGATCAGTTGATAGGTGCTTGTTGAGAATAAGAAAGGAGAAACCCGGAGAGAGGAGAACTCCGGGTTGCGGATTGTGTCTTAAAGCGTGGCTGAGTTAGGCGTTATACGTTGATGACGAGGTTGTTCCACCGCGCCCTGTCCAGTTGGTGTGGAAAAACTGACCACGAGGTTTGTCGGTCCGCTCGTAGGTGTGCGCTCCGAAGTAGTCGCGCTGGGCTTGGAGCAGGTTGGCGGGGAGATTTGCGGTCCTGTATCCGTCGTAATAGGCGAGTGCGGAAGAGATTGCGGGAAGCGGAATTCCGTGGAGGGCGGCTGAGGCGCACACGCGCCGCCAGCCGGCCTGAGCTTTTGTGATCTGCGCGACGAAATAAGGATCGAGGAGAAGATTATTGAGGTTCGGATCGCGGTCGAACGCTTCTTTGATTTCACCGAGAAAAGCGCTCCGGATGATGCAGCCGCCACGCCACATGAGGGCGACGCCGCCGTTATTGAACTTCCAGCCCGACTCTTTTCCCATCGCATTCATCAAGGCGTAACCCTGGGCGTACGAGATGAGCTTGCTGGCGAAGAGCGCGTTCTCAATATCATCAATGAACGCTTGAGGGTCGCCATCGTGGGTCTGCTGGGAGGGGGCTGCGAGAACCTTGGCTGCTTCGACCCGTTCGTCTTTCTGGGCTGAAAGGCAACGCGCGAAAACGGCTTCGCCGATCAAGGTCAAGGGGACACCAAGGTCGAGAGCCGATGTCACCGTCCACTTGCCCGTCCCTTTTTGACCGGCCGTGTCGAGGATCAGGTCGACCATCGGCTTGCCGGACTCAGGATCTTTATAGCCGAGAATATCGGCGGTGATCTCAATCAGATAGCTGTCAAGCTTTCCGGTGTTCCACCGTGCGAAGACTTCGCGCATCGCGTCGGGAGACATTCCCAGCAGCCCTCGCATGAGCTGATAGGCTTCGCAGATAAGCTGCATGTCGCCGTATTCGATACCGTTGTGAACCATTTTGACGTAATGGCCAGCGCCCTCGGGTCCGACCCAGTCGCAGCAGGGGGTGCCGTCGCTAACCTTGGCGGCGATCGCCTGGAAGATCGGCTTCACTTCAGGCCAGGCTGCGGGATTGCCGCCGGGCATGATCGAGGGGCCTTTGAGAGCGCCTTCCTCGCCGCCGGAGACTCCCGTCCCCACGAACAGCAAACCCTTGTCCTTCAGGGCCCGGGTGCGGCGGGTGGTGTCGGGATAGTGAGTGTTGCCCCCGTCGATCAGAATGTCGCCGGGTTCGAGCAGGGGGGTCAGTTCGTCAATGACGTCGTCGACGGGCTGACCGGCCTTGACCATGATCATGATCTTGCGCGGTCGCTTGAGCGATTTGACGAGTTCTTCCACAGTATGCGTGCCGACGACTTTTTTTCCCTTGCCGCGGCCATTCACGAAGTCGTCAACCTTCGAAGTCGTGCGGTTGAAGACCGCGACGGTGTAGCCGTGGCTCTCCATGTTGAGGACAAGGTTCTCACCCATCACGGCGAGGCCGATCAGGCCGATATCGGCGGTAGGGGTCGTGGCACTCATTGCGGGTGGCTCAGCCTTTCCGAGAGGTCTAGGAAATGTTTAAGGAAAGTCTTTCGAGGACAAATTCCGTGGCCATCGGGCATCGCAATACGTCCTGTGGAATATTGATTTTGCGAAGCGTCTTATTGTGCCCCAGGATCACGCTAATTTCCACGGCGGAGTTTCCGGCAGTATCGACTGGAACTCGTGGACTCGCTCCGCCTGATAGCTCCCCGCATAGGTGCCCTCGAAAAAACGTGGCAACGCTTCGTCATGAAAACGTTGCCACGATTCAGCCTCGTGGCCGGGGTTGATCGGGTAGAATAAAACCTGATTCGTCTGCGCGGCGTTTTGGTCGCCCGGGGCATCACCGATCATCAGAACCTGTTCCCGTTCGTATCGTTTCGGCCCGGCGGCCAGAGCCAGAACTTCCTTCTTGCCGCCGAGTTCCTGACCAGCGATCAAGGCCACGAGTTCTGCGAGCCCGTTCTCTTCCCACTCGCGAGTTAACGCCTCGACTGGCGTCGCGGAGATCACCATCACGTCAGCCTTGTTCCGCATCGCCTGGATCGATTCGCGGACCAACGGGAACGGCGGGACCTTTTGCACTGTCTCTTCGATCATCCTGTTGACGTCGAGACTCCAGGCGTAGGCCAGGATCAGGTCGGGGTCTTGCGTCTTCTCGACCTCGGCTTTGAGCGAAGGATTCGCAAGTTTTGTTTCTCGGGCGATCCAGTCGCGAAGGCCCTTCACCGCGGGGATCGTTATGTTTCGTCGACGCACCTCAAGTCGATTAGCCACGAGGTCGAGGGTCTTTACATAACCCGGGAATCGGTTGGTACCACGGCTTTTTGAGTACAGGTTAACAAATTCGGCAGTCTCTCGCACATACTTCGAGATGGCGGCCAGATGATAGTGCTTGATAAATGAGGGGATGAAGCATTCCTTATGCTTCACCTCCATGGTGTCGAATGCACAGCCGTCGCTGTCGATCCCGATGAAAAAATCATGCGACTTGTGGAACTCGCGGAGTGGGGCTTGAGGATCTAGAGGCCCGCTCATGATGATTCCTTCGTTCAACAACGATCGGGGAGACGAGCCATGGAAACGGACCGACTCATCCGTGGCTCCGAATGGTAGTGTCCTCATCACAGACTTGTCCAGGCAGCAAGCCCGTCGCCCTGGGCGCGTTTCCATTCCGAAGTGTGTTCGATACACGTGATTTGAACGACAAGGCCCGAGACTTTTGAGGAGAAATCGGCAATCTAACGACCGCGCGTCAGTGCATGACCTCCACGCTCACCGGCCGAAAATTCACGTCCGCGCCCATCCCATTCGTCAGTCGCTCCTTTTTGACGGATCATCAACGCTCGCCCGATCGATAGTAACGAACGAGCGAAGCGTGTCCGTTTGGGTTGATGTCGACCCCGGGGGCTTCGTTGACGGCGAGCCCGCGCATCCAGAATGCGCGAGAGCCGGAAGAATCACGGCGAAGCGGAGCGGCCGGGTCTCGGGAGTGGGGTTTTATGTCGGGTGTCATTGCAACGGTTGTCAACGGCGTTGACGGTTACAAGACCTACATCGTCGTGGCGGGACTCATCGGCCTGTCGGTCTATCAGGCTTCAGTAGCTCAGTACGAGCAGGCTTTGCAGACGTTCATGTCGGCGATCACGGCGGCGGGATTGCGCCATGCGGTCGCGAAAAATGCCCCGGTCTCCACGAAATGACGGAGGTGGTCGATGTTTGGCAAATCCCTTCGAGACATTCTCCTGACCGCCTTGCTTCTGATCGCCGGGGCGTCGATCGTCCAGAACTGGCCGACCAATGATCACGTCGCGGCCGCGAGTCCTCAGGAGCTCAACGCGGTCGCGCTGGGAACGGCCTATAGATCGATGCTGGCTAACGCGTATGCCGAGGGCTGGGTGGCCGCCGCGAAGGCCCTTGAAGGAGGGAAGACGATCCCGGAGGCGCAGCAGGTGCTTCAGGCCAGATGGCTCGACGCACGAAACGAAGCCTTCCGCACGCGGCTCAAACCCAGCTTTACCAGGATTCTCCCCGAAGGAACCGAACCCGTAAGCGCCGAGCAACGAACTCGCGTCGCCACATTCTGGCGATCGTTCGCCGCGGGACTTCGAGGGACTCGTTGATCCTGTGCCGGCTTCACGTTAGCGCCTTGCGATGACTCCAATCGCGGGCCATCGCATCTCCATAGTCTCTTAATTCGCAATGATGACAGGAAATCGCATTCCATGACTTGCCACATCTCGATTCAAGGAGGTTGGAGACACGACCCTCCCGAGGTCGATCGCATCCTTTCCCGTATCAATCGTCCTCGCTTCGGTGCCGAATCCGCTCATCTCGCCGGATCGGGAACGGATCGATCGGCCTTGCTTTACAAAGCCTTTAAGGAGGTTAACAAGGGCCTTTACCCGGATTATCCGGCCCAGAAAATTGGTGATTGCGTCTCTCAAGCGTTTGGACATGGCGTTGATTTGTTGGAAGCGGTCCAGATCAGCATTCATAAACGTGCCGAGTTCTGGACGCCAACCGCCACGGAGGCGATCTACGGAATGGCTCGGATCGATATCGGTCGTCTCAATGAAATGACCGGGGATGGCGCGGTAGGTGCCTGGGGCGCGGAAGCTGTGAGTACGTTGGGAACGTTGAGCCGCGCCCTTGTCGGCCCCTACGATGGCAACCGGGCCAGGGAATGGGGTGCGAAAGGGGTTCCTCCCGATCTCGCCGCGAGAGCTTCCGCCCACAAGGTTAGGTCAGCGTCGTTGGTCTCCTCGTATCGCGAGCTTGAGGACGCATTGACAAACGGCTATCCGGTCGTTGTGTGTTCGCCCATCGGGTTTACTTTGGTACGGGATGGTGACGGTTACTGTGCCCCACAGGGAACCTGGTATCACGCGATGTTAATCGTCGGCATCCGTGCGGATGCGCGTCCCGGCGCTTGCTTCTTTCAGTCCTGGGGCCCAACCGTCCCCTCCGGTCCGCTCGTCTTTGATCAGCCGAGCAACTCCTTCTGGGTTGATCGGCGGATTGTTGAGCAGATGCTCGCGGCAGGCGATTCCTGGTCAATCTCTCAATTCGAGGGCTATCCCCGACAGGAACTCCCGTCGCGTTGGACGTACGAAGGGTTCGCTTGAGGCAGCCTTTTGAATCTCAGATTCCACAACCTGATCCCCGGACTTCCGGGTTGAAAACATCGAATTCAATGAGTACACGATTTAAGGGGAAGGGATGGTTTGCGGCGGTCTCGGCACGTAGCTCTGAATTCCACGCGGGTGTGCCGGGTTCGCTCCAAGGACACCTGAACGGTGAGGAACTTGCAAGAGTTACGATGGTTGCACTGACATCGGGATCCGCCATTTCTGGCGCGCTCGGTGCCTTCGCCTGGCAAAGCGGCTCGTTCTTTCCATCACCCGCCGATGCCGGACTCGCCGTCGCGGTTTTTACACTGATCCTGGAAACCCGTCGACGACTCGGGCACGGAAAGGAACCGGCCCAGACCCGTGTCAGAAGCAAGGTCGTATGATTCACAACGACGAAGCAGGCCGGGAACTTATTCCCGGCTTGTTCTCCGATGAATCGCCAGTGCAGTGCGACCAGGAGCGGATGCACGACGGATATCGCTGAGATAGACAGCGGAGAACTCACGAAAACGAACGGAATTGTGACATCCCGACTTTCTCAACGACGATTTGTTTAGATGCTACCAACGGATCGATTCCAAATCTGGATCGCTCGCCCGACTCGACCGTGCAATCCCTTCGTGTCGAGTCCTCCAAACATTGAGCCGCGCCCGATCCTGTGGTAGCTTCTCTTTGTGTAATCCGGGAACCGTTCCCGCGCGACTAATCGATTGCATATTTTTCGAAGATTCAGGCGGGGGCAAGAGCGTAACCATGGCGACCTTCGAAAAGCCGAAGCCGTCACAGGACGTTCCGGTCGATCTTTTGCCGCTGATCCGCACATCCGAGGTTTTGACCGATCGCCAGTTCGCGGAGGTTCGCGGCAAGATTCTTAAGGGCGATTATCCCAGCGACTCAAAGTCCCTGGCCGCGAAGCTTGTGGAAGACAAGGTTTTGACGGAATACCAGAGCGAGCGGCTGCTTAATAATAAGGGGTATGGTTTCAAGGTCGGTCGATACGTGATTCAAGACCGACTAGGCTCTGGCTCGATGGGACGTGTTTACCTCGCCCATCACCAGATGATGGACCGTCAGGTCGCTCTCAAGGTTATCGCCCCCGAGATCGTTTCGAATGAGAAAGTCGTCTCAAGGTTTCAGCGCGAGATGCGGCTCGTGGCTCGGCTAGACCACCCGAATGTCATTCGGGCGTTTGATGCCGACCAGATCAACAACCGCGTCTTGTATATCGTGATGGAGTACGTTCAAGGGCAGAGTCTGGCGCTACGGCTCAAGAAGGGGCCGATCCCGCCCGCGGAGATGGTCGACTATGCAGTGCAGGCGGCGCTCGGACTTGCGCATGCTCACGCCCAAGGTATTGTTCATCGAGATATTAAACCGTCAAATCTGTTGCTGACGAGGGAAGGTCAGATCAAAGTGCTCGACCTCGGGCTGGGGGTCTTGATGGAGGCTGACACGTCAACCACTTTCGCCACCGCGGATGGGATCGCGGTGGGGACGGTCGATTATATGTCGCCCGAACAAGCCTGCGGTCGAGAGGTGGATGGTCGAAGCGACCTCTACAGTTTGGGTTGTTCGATGTACCACCTGATGACGGGAAAGCTACCGTTCACCGCCACTTCACCCATCGAACGCATGGGGATGAGGATAAGTGGGAAACCCGTTCCGATCACTGAGGTCAAACCTGACCTGCCACCTGGACTTGTCCGCGTCATCGATAAGTTACTCGCTTCAAAGCCGCAAGACCGCTATCAGAGCGCGACGGAAGCTGCCACGGCCTTGCAAAGCCTGTTGAAACCCAAGTCGAAAGGAGCCGCCGTATCACCACGTGTTCCTGCGCCTGCTCCCGCCCCGCTGCCGGAAAAAGTTGCCGAAAAGATTGTTCCTGAATACCCAAAATGGTTTCGACCGCTCGCGAATCTCGCCGCGACAAAGCCGGCGGTTGCCGCCACGGTTTTAATCGCATTACTAACGGTTACGTTCGGCTTGGGATTCCTGATGGGCTGGACTTTGCATTAATGAGAACTCCGCCACGAGCGAATGCACTCATGTTCCAAATACGCGAGGTTAATGATGACCCGCGTGCGAATGTGTCGCAATGACGGGACGCGAGACAAGCGGGGACTTGAACTTCGCGAATATTGCAGTGATGGCGGCAAGGATCTCAGGATATTTAAACGCGTAACCAAGCTCCAATGCCTTGTTAGGAAGCACCTTTTGTCCCTTCGTCACAACTTGCGCAACTTCTCCGAGCAAGAGCTCGAGCGCGGCATCCGGAGGTCCAACCGGGAGGAAAGGCCTCCAGAGCACCTTCGCGAGTGCCTTGCCGAATTCGAAGTGACGGACAGGATGAGGAGACGTTCCGTTGATCGGCCCGACGGCTTTCGCGTTGTCGAGTGCGAGTAGGAAGATCCCCACGATATCATCAATGTGGATCCAGCTCATCCACTGGGAGCCGGTTCCGGGCTTGAACGCGTTCCCACCACTTCCAACCGGAGCGGCACCACCGGGAATCCACTTATACAGGGGAGTCATCACGCCCAGGGCCGCCTCGCCCTTCGCGAGCACCACGCCAGTTCGAATCGACGCGACCCTGACCCCATGATTCGCGGCGCTCGCGGCAGCGTCTTCCCATTCTCGACAGACCACAGCCATGAAATCCGTCCCCGATGGGCTCGCCTCCGTCAGTTCCTCATCTTGGTGCGGCCCATAAAATCCGATCGCCGAGGCCTGCACGAGGGTCTTCGGCGGATTTTTGGCCTTGCCGATGGCAGCGACGACATGTTCCGTCGAGTAGATCCGGCTATCGCGAATTTTCTGCTTGACCGAGGGACTCCAACGATCCGCGAACAGGTTGTGGCCGACAAGGTTGATCACCGCGTCGCAGCCATCAATGGCTTCTTCCCAGTCGCCGGTATTGATAGGATCTCCCTGAACGAACCGTGCCTGACGCAGCTCTGGTTTTCGTCGGACCTCATCCGCTCGACGGGTCAAGATCACAGGTTGATCACCGCGTTCGAGCAATCGCCCGACGATGTGGCGTCCAATCAACCCCGTGCCGCCTGTGATAAAGACACGCATCAAACAAAACTCCTGGAAGCAGCGACAGAAATATCAAAATTCGGAAACGTTCCCGAATGAGGTTCATGGGGATGAAATCGCTCTCCATCTTGTAGAGTCTTCGAGAAGAACGTCAAGCACCCTGATGCCTTCGCGACGCCTTCCTCTTCGTAATTCCTTGACTTTGTCATAAGAACTTCATCACGCACGTAGTTGGCCGCCGCGGGCTGCCGTGGTATCGTCATCGTGTCGAGTGCGAGACCGTCGCGAGTCGTCGTGCGGCACCTCCTTACCGATCGGCGAAACAACGTCCCGAGCGGGCTCGATCACGGCAACCGGAGCTTCCGAAACCGATGAATGCGAATGTTCGTAAGCTGTTCGACTTGCCGAGGTTTCAGAAATACAAACGCCCAGCGCCGCTGATCCTTGTCAATGGTCTCGCGGAGCAAGCGGAAACTTGGTTTGCGAATCGACAACACTGGTCGCGACATTTTGACGTCAAGGTTCCCGAGATCCTCGTTTACGACGGTGATTCGCTCCATCGCCGAATCGACGAAGGGGGAGAGATCACCGTCGACTATCTAACGGAACGGCTGGCCCACTACCTTGACGAGTTTGTTCAGCGGCCTCCCTATCACCTTGTCGGTTCGAGCCTCGGCGGCCAGATCCTTCTGAGCTACGCGACCAGGTATCCCGAGAATGTCTCCAAGCTCGTCCTTCTTTGCCCGTCCGGATTCCACGGTGACGAGAATCTGCCGGTCATCGAAGGAGTAAAGCGAAGCCAGTACGAGACGCTCGTAAAGTCGGTTTTTCATAAGGCCCACTTCGCGAGTGACGAGCTTGTCGAGGCCATCGCGAGCAAGTTCAAGGACAGGCGCTGGAAGAAGGGGGTTCTTCGGACATTGCGAGGAACCATCGGGCACTCGGTCGCACCGTTACTGACACAAATTACTCAGCCCACTTTGATCATTTGGGGAGACGAGGACCACGTCATCTCGGACGTGAATGGCTCGATTCGGGCGGCGGAACAAATCTTGAAAGGGCGACAGGTCGTGATACCGAGATGTGGTCACGCGCCTCAGATCGAGAAATCCAGGCTTGTGAACAAAATTGTAACCCGGTTTCTGAAGGAAAAACTCAAGAGCGTGCCGCCGGATCTCGATCCGGCCAGGTTCCTCGATCTCCTCTCCAATCGAAGTGGGCTGCTCACGGGATCGAAGCCCAAGAAAAACGGGATCTGATCGCGGTATTTTCCAGACATCGTGGCATCGAATTCAGGATTTCATGAGCGATTTCTCACTCTTTCTCGGCAAGTTTCTCAGGCATGGGACAGCCATTGCGAGCCTTGCTCCGAGCAGCCCCTGGCTCTCACGAACGACAGTCCGCAACGTGGATTGGCAGCGTGCCAAGGTGCTGGTCGAGCTAGGCGCGGGAACCGGGCCGATCACTCGGATAATCGCAGAGAAGGCTCGGCCGGGTTGCAAGGTGATCGTGCTTGAGCGTGACGCCGACTTCGCCAAACTTCTACGCGAGCGGTTCCAAAATCGCGACGACTTCGAGATTATCCAGGGAGATGTACGCGACCTCGCGGGCATGCTGTCCGATCGCGGGATCAGTCGCGTCGATCATGTGATCTCGGGCCTGCCCGTCCCTTCTTTTCCGAAGGACCTTCAGCGCGACTTGTTCAAGGTGGTGGCCACGGTCCTCGATCCTTCGGGAACTTTCAATCAGATTACCGAATTGCCTCTCATTTACTGGCGGTTCTACAAACGATTCTTCCGAGAGGTTCAGTTCGCATTCGAGCCGAGGAATTTTCCCCCCGCGGGTGCCTACTTCTGTCGCGAGTTGATCGAACGTGACTGAATGGACTGGCTTGGCCGCGTGGAACTGACTTGCAATTTCTTCAGCGAATCACGACGTGTTTACTGAAATCGCAGGTCATCAACTCGTTCGCTCCAAGGTCAATCAGGCGTACCTCGCCTATTCCAAACGAAGAACGGCGGAACTCGCCGCCACCGACCCGATCGCGGTTCAGGCGCGGACCTTGCGGCGACTCGTTCGCACAGCGCGATTCACACGGTTCGGCCGGGATCATGATTTCGCATCGATCCGAACCACACTCGACTTTAGCAAGGCCGTTCCGCTCCGCACTTATGAAGATCTCTGGATCGCGTATCTCAAGGACCGCTATCCGATTCTTGAGGACGTGACCTGGCCAGGCAAAATTCCCTATTTCGCGCTCACGAGCGGCACGACTCAGGGGGCGACCAAGTTCATCCCCGTCTCCCGTGAAATGATCGCCTCGAACACAAAGGCAGGACGGACGATGGTGGCCTACCACATGGCCAACCATCCGTATTCACGACTCTTCCAAGGTCGCCTCTTCTTTCTGGGAGGCTCAAGCGACCTCGAACGCGCCGCGCCCGGCGTGCAGCAAGGCGACTTGAGCGGAATCGCGTCCAAAGAGCTAAATGAACTGCTTCGGCCGTACGCCTATCCACCGCTTGAACTCGCTCTGGAATCGAACTGGGACCGAAAGCTTGGGATTCTCGCGGAACGAAGCCGTTTCGAACCGATCACGATGATTGCGGGTGTCCCGAGCTGGCTTCTCTCGCTCTTTCAGCGGCTCATGGAACTCACGGGCAAAGCGACGATGGCCGAGGTGTGGCCGACTCTTGAACTGGTCGTGCATGGAGGCGTCAAGTTTGAGCCGTATCGCGAGAGCTTCAAGCAGCTCCTGGGCAGTCCTCGCATCCGGCTCCAGGAGTCTTATCCGTGTTCCGAAGGCTTCATCGCGTTCGGCGACCCCGCGACCGGCTTACTGCGTCTTTGCTACGATCACGGAGTCTTCTACGAATTCGTGCCGGTGGATGAACTTGGTTCGGCGAATCCGACACGACATTGGCTGGGCAACGTTCAGACCGAGGTGAATTATGCGGTGGTGGTGTCAACATGCGCGGGGCTCTGGGGTCATGTGATCGGCGACACGATTCGCTTTGAGTCGCTCTCACCGCCGTTGTTCACCTTCACGGGCCGAACGAAGTATTCACTCTCAGCGTTTGGTGAACATCTCATCAGTGAGGAGATCGAGAACGCCGTCGCCAGTGCCTCGGGAGCAACCGGATCGTCGGTCCGCGACTGGCACGTCGGCCCGGTGTTCGAGGGACCGCTCGGCCATCATCTCTACGTATTCGAGTTTTTGAAGGCGCCTAGCGATTTGGGGGCATTCCGAGGGTCGCTCGATCACGATCTCGGCGAGCGAAACGCCGACTATCTCGCCCACCGTGCCGAAAATGTCGGACTAGCGCTTCCCGCGATTGTCGAGGCAGCGCCGGGGGGACTCGATGCCTGGATGCGGGCCAGGGGCAAGCTCGGCGGCCAGCACAAATTCCCAAGAATGGACGGCACCGGAAAGTTGACGCGAGAGATCGTCGATTTTCTCCGAGAGAACGGGAAAATCGCGAGGGAATTGGCTTCGGGATAAGCCTCTCTGTCGTTCGCTGGGAGCGACACGCAGAGCGGATGCGTACGACACAATCGGCATAGGCCTTTTGCAGTTTATACCGTCTGCAATTTCTCGGCGATCAGACGACCGATCTGGTCGATCGAATCCAGGTTCTGAACCCCTGCCTCATGAGCTTCAACGATCACATCAAAATTGTCCTCAAGAAACGACACAAGTTTGAGTGTGCTGATTGAATCGAGCACGCCGCCGGTGATGAGCGGGGTGTTTATCGTGAGTTCGTCGGGATCCTCGCCGACGAGGAACTCGTTGAGTAGATATGCGTGGATCGTGCGACAAATGTCGTCCATGAGCAACGAACCTCGTAGAGCGGACAAATAGAGTCAAGTCGATTCGGCACCGAAGCCGGCGGCAAGTAGTAAGGGGAGGTCGGGGTCGTCCTCAATGAAGGGACGTTTCCCCTTGCGGACATCGAGCGGGGCCTGAAACGCCTCGTGAATCACTCTTCCGGTCATGAAGTCGGGAACCGGCAGGCCTAGCATGGCGAGTGTGGTCGGGGCGACGTCGTGGAGGTCGGCCTCAATCCGGTCGCCGGCAATCACCCCCGGGGCGTCGATCGCCAGAATTCCGTTCCGCCAATGAGTTCCCGGTAGGTTCGGGTCGGGACGCAGCAACGCGTTGCGGAGCGAGACTCCCCATTTCGCCTGAGCCTGATAGCCGTCCGCGGAGAGGGCGAAGACGTCAGGGACCCCTTGATCAGCCGGGTTGATATCATACCGATCGGCGGTGGAGAAGACGTCGCGATAAAGCCGAGTCCCAGTCTCGGGGTCGCGGGCGTCTCGACAGACCTCAATGATCTCTTCAATCGCGCGGTCGGACGCGGCTCCCGTGGTCGCGACCCGCGGATTCAGGAAGATGCTGCCGCTGAGTTGGCCGAACGGGGCGAAAGCCACCGTGCGTTTCCAGTCGACTCCGAGTGTCGCTTCCACGGAGCGCGGGAGGCGACGCTTCAGGCCTCCGGGGGCGCGTCGAGTCAGCCAGCGATGAAGCCGTTCCCCCAGCCGCTGGGTGCGGTACCGGAAACGGGTTCCGTACATGAGCCCGCGCTGCAGGCCAGCATCGCGAAGCATCCCGTTGACGTTCACCAGGGCTTTGCACGGACCGAATCCATGATCTGACAGCGCGATCACGGCGGCGTCGCGCCTGGACGCCAGGTCAAGCAGCCTGCCGATCGATTGATCAAGCGCGCGAATACAGGAATCGACCTCAGCCACCCATTCAGGTCGACACGCCGAGCCCGAGGTTTCCGGGTCGATCTCCGGCCAGAGGCGATGCTGGAGGCTATCGAGATTTTGATAATGGACCATCAGGGCGGTCCAGTCGGAATGAGTGTCGGCCCTTTCGGCAGCCTCCGCCTGGGCAAGAAAAACCGCACGATTTCGCGAGGCGCGTTCGCGGAGTTCGTCGGTGGTTTTCGGCCGCCCCTTCCAGACGATTTTGTGCGTGTAGTCGGGCACCTCGGCGACGATCTCTCGCCCGAATTCGGGACACTGGGCGAAGGGCCAGGGGAGGCCGGGCGAGTCGGAACCGGAGACGACGACTCCTCGGATTCGCGGCGGAGGATAAGTCATCGGCAAATTCAGACTGATGACTTCCCGATGTTCGGCGTCCAGGACCTGCCAGAGCGTCGGGACTCGCACACGTCCGGAGTGATTGGGGCGGATTGTCCGGTCGTGAGCCTCCAGGTAGGAAAACTCGTGAATCCCGTGTTCCGCCGGCTCGCAGCCCGTGGAAAACGAGGTCCATGCAACGGGTGTGACCATAGGATCGGAGGAACGGAGGGTACCGAACGCCGAGCGCCGCCAGAGGGCGGCGAGGTTCGGGGTCAGACCGCGGTCGAACCAGGGTCTCAGGGCGGTCATGGTGCCGCCGTCAAGGCCGAGGAACAAGACCCGAGACGCGGTTGCCGACATGGTCGGAGAGTCCTGGATCGCCCGCCCCCCAAATCCTGTCCATCGGAACGGTTCCGCCAACCATGGCAGGCCGTGGGGAGAAGCCTCTTCGCGTCGTGTTGGGGTGCGATGCGTCGGGAGGCTAACCGCTCTCTTCCGGCGGGTCAATCCCGACTTTTCCATCAAGTCGAGAGGGGTCACGGTCCGATTCAGCCAATGATGTCGATCCGGAGCAGTGCCCGGGGATCGAACGGTCAGGATGAGCCGGACCTGTGTCGCACGGAACTTGAAGAGGGTTTTGGCCGATGACCGCAAGGACGCATTCGGCCCGATGGGGTGCGTGGACGCCCGTCGTGGTCGGTCTCCTACCGATCGCGCTCGCGGCCATTTCTGGTTGCGCAGGGATGAAAAACACTCATGCCTCGCGGAAAATCCCTCAATTCGGCGTGTTCGATCCCCATCAGCCTCGCGAACTCCAAAAAGTTTCGCTGCCCCCTTACGTCGTCGAGCCTCCGGATGAGCTCGAAATAGGCGTCAAACCGGCGAGCGACATCAGTACGAACAACGTGACCGTGCAGGCCGACGGCAACATCGACCTCGGCTTCCTAGGCGACGTGTATGTCGCAGGTTTAACGCTCTCACAAATCGAGCGGAAAATCGCGATCCATCTGGCCACGCGATTAGGTTCGAAAGAAAACCGACAGGTTTCAGTACGGATTGTGAACGGATCGCAAAGCAAAACGTACTACGTAATAGGGACAGTGACGACACAAGGAAAATTCCCAGTCACAGGGAACGAGACCGTACTCGACGCTATCCTGACAGCGGGATTGAAGTCAAACAGTCTACCGGAGAAATCGTATCTGGTTCGTCCGCATCCTGCCGGTGGCCCCGATCAGGTCCTTAAGATTGATTGGATCGGAATAAAAGAGCGCGGCGACACCCTTACCAACTACCAGATCTTTCCCGGTGACCGTATTATTGTACCAGGGGGTCGTACCCCCGGGTTAATCAGCACGTTGCTTGGTGGCTGAACCTCTCCGCGATGAGGATGTCGATGACTTATACTGCCGATTCCACGTTCGCGGCCTTGATCTTGACGATTGTCGCAGTGTTGGCGAGTTTTTCAATCACATGTCCCGTGCGTCACGTCGTGCCGCTCCCGGTTCGTGTCGAGTCTACGAGAAGAACCGGGCGATAACGAACGCGGCACCCGCCGCCAAGCCGCCGATTACAGCGGTCTGCACGGCGCTGCGCCATGGTCGGGTGCCCGTAAAATGCCCCTTGACGTAGCCGAAGATCGTCAGTGCGATCAAAGTGACGACGACGGACCACAGGGCGGCGGTGTTCACGCTTTTCATGATCATGTACGGTGCGAGCGGAATCATACCGCCGACGACATAAGCCCCGGCGATCGTCGAAGCGCTCTTTAGCGCCCTCCCGGGGTCGGGCTCCTCAAGCCCGAGTTCGTACCTCATCATAAAGTCGACCCAGGCTTTGTGATTCGATTCGAAGGCGTTAAGGATCGGCTCGATCTGAGCGGCGTTGAGCCCGTAGCCTTCGAACATTTCGGCGACTTCTTCGCGCTCTTTGTGCGGTACTTCGATCACTTCTCGCTCTTCTCTCACTCGCTCACTCTGATAGTGTTCGGCGTCGCTCTTCGCGGCGAGGTAACCACCGAGACCCATCGCGATCGAGCCAGCGGCGATCTCGGCGAGTCCGGCCGTGACGATCGTCTTCGTGACGATCTCCGCAAGTCCTGTCAGCCCGGCCGCCAACGCGAATGGCACGGTCAGTCCGTCCGCCATGCCGATGACGATGTCGCGGACCAATTCGCTTGAAGTGAAATGGTTCTCAACGTGATGCGTCTGATGCATTCTCAGAACTCTCCGAAAAAGACAAGCCGATTCGAGAGCCGACGCTCGCCTGCCGATCAGCAAGCGATTTCATTCATCCTGACCTAACCGACGAAATCCTCGCCGCACTGGTGTCTGGCATCGTACTCAAAGGCATTGTCGAGGTAATAGTGGCCGCCCCGTTTCCAGGCCCAAACGCTTGCAACGGCATACGCGGGAAGAAAAAAGGGTCCCCACCGCTCCACCTGGCGGACATGGGCTTGCTCGTGGTCGCGGCAATCCGCCAGGCATTCCGCGTCCCTGCCGATGATCACATGGCCAAGGGTCATCGCCGAAGCACTCACGACCCTCCGCTCCAGAAGCCATCGGGCGAATCCACCATGAAATTCCAGCGCGCCCCGGCGATACTGCACCCGGCCACCCGTCGCGAGGGTCAATGCTCCCGACGTCAGGCCGACCATCGTGGTGGGCAACGCCCAAAGGTAAATCAGGGGACGACCAACCGGCCGCGATAGCATTCCGATCGGATCTCCTCCACTCAGGTCATGGAATCAGACGATCGAGCGTCCATTCGGGAAATCATGACGAGCATACCGTCGCGTGGTCAATGGCACGTCGGGCCGGACTGAACCGCCTACTGGCGTTATACGGACCGCTCGTGTATCACTGTTGCGTTCCAAGTCATAACGAACACGGGTCGAGGTTACGAGATCAAGGGGTGGGGATGGTCCCTGCTTCAAGATTCTCGACGTTGGCATTCCCCTGTCCGTGCCGAGAGGTCTCCAAGATGTCCGCCGAGAACGATGCTGTAAATGCGAAACGCCTACTCTGGGCCGGTTTCATGGCTATCATGGCCTCGGGGGTCGCTTTTTCGATCCGGGCCGGCATTCTCGGTCAATGGGCTGAGCAATACGGTTTCACTCAGACTGAGTTAGGCGCGATCACTGGGGGCGGTCTTACCGGCTTCGGCATTATCATCCTTCTCAGCGCATTGATCGCTGATAAGATCGGATACGGTCCCTTGATGGTCAGTGCCTTCGTGATGCACTTGGCCTCGGCCGCACTGACGCTCGCCGCCGGCGCGGCTTACGCATGGGGTGGGAAGCCAGCGGTATTACAGTGTCTATTTTGGGGCACATTCCTCGTTGCCGTCGGAAATGGCATCGCTGAAGCCGTGGTCAACCCACTCGTCGCCACGCTCTTTCCCAAAGAGAGAACGCATTACTTGAACATCCTTCACGCCGGATGGCCGGCTGGTTTGGTCGTGGGGGGCATCATCGCTTTTGTATGCACGGGTGAAGACCTGTTCGGCTGGAAGCCTCTCGAAAAGCAAGTCGCCTGGCAATATCAGGTTTCTTTCTTTCTCATTCCTGTCGTGCTTTACGGCCTGATGATGCTTGGCAGGCATTTCCCGAAGTCGGAGGCGAGCCAGCAGGGGGTCACTTACAAGAGCATGCTTCAGCAACTCGGGATGCTGGGGGGCGCTGTCATTTGCGCTTTGC
>JAYVYS010000728.1:0-11656 GCA_043784005.1 Isosphaeraceae bacterium | reverse complement strand
GATGCCCAGGACCATCGAATTGACAATCGGATCGTTTTCGCAAGCCTCGGCGATCGCTTTCAGACCGTTTTGAAGTGCGTCGAACTTCGCGGTGATCAGGGTCGGGCAGACCCTCGCCGAACCGAGTGAGGCCTGAACCCGGACGATCTCTGAGACTTGCCCGGCCTTCAATTCAGAGTCCGAAAACGACACGCCCCAACGCCCGTTAAACTGAATGTCCCAGAACGCGGGAGCGATCCAGTCATCATCCGAGCCAATCTCGGCCGGCCCGGCAACCGGCTCGACCTGACGAATCGTCGGCCCTTCGATCGTGACCTGAATCCACTCCCCGGTCGTGAAATGTCGAGCCACCAGCACAAGAAAGCACTCCGGAAAGAACGCCAATAAATTCAGTATTGAGCATAGGTATTTAGTTTTGAGACGCTTACGCATCCAACGAGACGTCAATCAAGTCGGCTCCAGTTCCCCTCGGGAGGTCTCGCGCCGCGAAATCGCCGCCGCGATGAAATCCCTAAAAAGCGGATGTGCCTTAGTCGGTTTCGACTTGAACTCGGGGTGAAACTGCACGGCTAAAAACCACGGGTGATCGCGTAGTTCGACGATCTCCACGAGCGTTCCATCGGGGCTCATCCCTGTTGGGACGAGTCCATGATCCTCGAATTGTTTTCGGTAGACATTATTGAATTCGTAACGATGCCGATGCCGCTCGCTGATGGACTCTTGGCCATAGGCTTTGAAGGCGAGGCTTGCGGGAGTTAGCTTGCAGGGCCACGCGCCCAGCCGCATCGTGCCGCCTCGCTCGTACACATTCTCTTGCTCTTCCATCAGCGAGATGACGGGATGGCTTGTCGCCTGGTCGAACTCAGTGCTGTTCGCGTCTACCATGTTCAACACCGTGCGAGCGAAGTCGATCGACGCGCATTGCATTCCCAAGCAGATCCCGAAAAAAGGGATCTTTTTGGTACGAGCGTAATGAATGGCCTCGATTTTTCCTTCTATTCCTCGCATTCCGAACCCTCCGGGGACGAGGATTCCGTCCACGCCTCCAAGAATCTGGGCGGCTCCCGTGCCACTCACATCTTCCGCCTCAACGCGGAGAACGACCACCCTCGCCCGGTTGGCGATTCCTGCGTGATCGAGTGACTCATACACCGACTTATAGGCGTCACGGTGCTTCATGTATTTTCCGACCACCGCGATCCGCACTTCTTTCGTGGGGTCCATCACGCGGTTCAGAAGCTCGTGCCAGTCGCTAATATCGAGTGGACCCGCCTTGAGGCCAAGCTTTTTCACGAGAAGCTCGTCGAGCCCGTTATTTACGAGGCTCACGGGGACCTCATAAATGCTGTACTCTTTGTCCCGTTCCTCAATGACAGCCTTTCGCTCGACGTTGCAGAAGAGGGCGATCTTATCCTTATCTTCCGAGCTGATCGGGTGCTCGGTCCGACAGATCAAAATATCGGGCTGGATGCCGATCTGTCGCAAGACGCCCACGGAATGCTGCGTCGGCTTGGTCTTCAATTCGCCCGCCGCCTTCAGATACGGGACGAGCGTGAGGTGAATGTAGAGCACGTTCTCACGGCCGACGTCGAGGGCAAACTGGCGGATCGCTTCCAGAAACGGCAAACTCTCGATGTCTCCGATCGTGCCGCCGATCTCGGTGATCACCACATCCACGTCGTCGGTGGCAAGTCGTTTGATCGCGTCCTTGATCTCATCGGTCACGTGAGGGATCACCTGGACTGTTCGACCCTCGTAGTGTTTTCCTTGTCGTTCCTTCTGGATGACCGAAAGATAGATTTTGCCCGTGGTGTAATTGCAATCTTTGGTGAGTGGAGCATGTGTGAACCGCTCGTCGTGCCCCAGGTCGAGGTCGGTCTCGGCACCGTCGTCAAGTACGTAGACTTCGCCGTGTTGATAGGGGCTCATCGTGCCGGGATCAACGTTGATATAGGGGTCGAACTTCTGAAGGCGGACCCTCAGCCCGCGATGTTCCAGGAGCATCCCGATCGACGCGCAGGTTAATCCCTTACCCAGCGAGCTGACCACTCCGCCCGTCACAAAGATGTGTTTCGCCATCGTCTCGCTCACCCACCAAATCGTGTCGCGCCGAAGGCCCGAGGGCCGTAAGAGAGAAGTATAACAAAAACGTCGACTGTTCGAGGCTGAATGCGAGCCGTTGCCCCGCGGGAGTTCTCGGTTTAGAATCAAGGGGTGAAAGCCGTCTCGCGTTTTTTCGGGGAGTTCGTTCTCGATGCCGCCGATCACACTCAACCGCCGCCGTTTCCTCGGGTGCTCGGCCGCCGCGGGCCTGGCGCTCTCGAAGGGAATCGTTGCGGGGGAGTTTCAGTCCCTACGTGTCGGTGTGATCGGCCTGGGAACTCGAGGGACAAGCCTGCTTCGAACCTTGCTTGAACTTCCCTCTGCAAAGGTGGTCGCCCTTTGCGATGCCGAGCCAAAGCACAGGCTTCGGGCTCAAGGCATCGTCGAGAAGGCCCGAGGCGATCGACCTGATGCTTTCGAGAATGCCGATATGCTCCTAGAGCGCTCGGACATTGACGCCGTGGCCATCGCTCTTCCTTGCGACCGCCATGCCGATGTTTATGTTTCGGCGATCAAGGCGGGAAAACATCTGTATGCCGAAAAGCCAATCGGGCTAACCGTCGCCGAGTGCGACCGAATGATCAGCGAGGCCGCCAGGGCACCTTCGCAGAGCGTTCACGTCGGTTTCCAGCGAAGGTCGAATCCCCGTTATCGCGAAGGGGTAGATCGTATCCACCGCGGCGATCTCGGCGCCTTGATCGAAGGGACAGCGGCGTGGGTTAGCAGCAACGGCCCGATGAACGGCCACGATGACTGGCTCGCACTACGCGAACGTTCCGGAGACTGGATGGTTGAGCAGGCTGTACACATCTGGGACGTGTTCCAGTGGCTCGCGGGTGGACCGCCAGCCAGGGCTTACGGGCAAGGCCGCCGCGATTTATTCACCAAGCTTCAGCCCCGTCGCAATGTGACCGACCATTATTCGGTGCAACTCGAATGGGATAACGGTTTTCACGTCTCATTCCTGCATAGTTGGGCCGCACCCGCCGACGACCGATTCACGGGAGTTACGCTTCAGGTCATGGGGACGGAGGGAGGCCTGGATTTCGCCACCGGTGCGCTCACCTTTCGCGACAAGACACGCCCCCGACAAACGATCCAACCCGGCGTTCATGCCGATACGAGGCTCGCCCTTCAGGCTTTTCTCGACTCCGCGAGGCCAGACGCGACGCTCCCGCCGCCGCTTACTTTACAAGAGGCCCGCGATGCCACCCTCACCGGACTGCTCGTCCGTAAGGCCGTGGACGAGCGACGTGTTGTGACGATGAAAGAGATTCGTGGAACTTAGGGCGCGAGGGTGTCTCTTTCGGCGGATTCCCGAACTCGTCTTGTCCTCCGCGCGTATTTCGCCGATACAGAGCATCATCACCAACGCGCCGGCCTCGGAAATACCCATGACCTAGGATTGAGTCATGGCTGCCGGCACGCCCTGTATCGATGTCGAGACGGGGCTGTTGGTGTTCTGGAGACCAGGTTCATGACATTCGAGCAATGCCAGTCGGTGCTCGCCTCGATCGGCCGAAAGCAAGGCACCAACCGACCTCTTGTCCGGGTCGACTCCGCCGGAAGCCAGTATCGAGGCCGCGTCGCTCGCTCCGATAGCGACCCCCAGTTCCGCCAGGATCACGACTCTCCGTTCGGCGTCATCGTCCTAGAGGACCCTGGCCTCGGCAGAACGCCTGACGCCTTCGTCCAGATCGCCGATATCCCCGATAATGGCTTGAACTCGATCGACGATTGAGAGAAAGCTAACGGAGATCCAGAGCCTTGACCGTTAGGCGCGGGTGTTTGCTTTCGCCATTCGGATGGCCGGCCTGTTACAGCGCGAGCAAACTCCCGATTTCCCTTGGACTGCCTCCAGAAAAAGCACTTCCTGCCGGTCGCCTAAGTTCGGCGATTGTGGATCCTAACCAAGTGTTTTCGGCGGTGTCATCGGCCATGCCGAAACCACCGCCCTGACTTTTCGATCCCCCAATTCCACCAGGACTTCCGACCCCGGGGCCTCTTGCGACGTCCGGATGTATCCCAGGGCCACTTGACATCCCCAGCCTTCCGAAAACGCCGCCGAAGTGATTTTTCCTATCGCCTTTCCGGCCGCCTCGATGACGGCACCCGGTCGGGGTGTATCCGCCGCCTCCCAGATGTCGATGCGAAAGCCCCGCAAGGTCTTATTGACGTGGCCCAAGGCGTCGAGCCGAGCCACGGTTTCCTGGCCGAGGTAGCACCCCTTCACGAAGTTGATCGCACGGGCGTCACGTCCCACCTCCTGAGGGAGATTCTCGGCTGTGAGATCACGCCCAAAAATCGGCGTTCCATTTTCGATCCGGAGCGATTCGGCCGCGAGAAAGTCAAGTTCGGCCAGAACTCCGGAGCCGCTCAAGGCCTCCCTCACGTCGGAAGCCTGCGCTTCCTCACCGATCAACGTGTAACCCGAAAGGCCGAAGGGGGACTCTCGGATCATTCGAAGCCATCCATGTTTGAAAGGGATCGCGACGTGCCGGAGGTCGCCAGGCTCGGGGAGCAGGCGAAATGCCCGATCGATGATCGACCCGGACTCTGGACCGGCAACGTGAAATTCGAAGGTGGACTTCGAGATGTCGTTGATCTCGACCTCGTCGAATACTCCGTATTTCCTGAGATGAGGCAAGACAAGTTCCACCCCGCCCGAATCCGCCCGGATGAGAATTCGATCCTCTTCAGCGAACACAATCAGGAACCCGATCGTTTTCCCCTGTGGCGAGGTAACGAAGGCCTCGATCCCATGTCCGACCGCCAGCCTTTTGATGTCGTTGGTCGTGAGGTTATTCAGGAACTTGGCACGGTCAGGCCCGGCGATTTCGATCCGGCTTCGATTGGATCGATCGAGCAAGACGGCCGTCGTTCGGGCAGTCTGATAAGTGCTCAATATTTAGCTCATGATCATGTTGAAGAAGTTAGCTCGATCCGCCGTTCCCACGACGCCTCCATGATATGTTGGAGTCGCCATTCCCCGCCCTCCGAGATCGCTCACTCGGGAAAGGATTTTCGAATCCGGGCCGACCCGAATCGCTGCCCCCGCTGAAATTTGATTCCGCGCGCGAAGATCACATAGGTTTAGGGCTCAGGCAGGTTTGTCCGCTAAAGTAGCGCAATCGGTCCGCAGAGGTTTAGCCACGGCGGGAGGATTGATGGACGACTAGCAGACCCCGAAATTGATCTTGGTGGATCGTTTTCAAGGGAATGGAATGCTTCGTATAGTGGAGACGACGGGGGTCGAACCCGTAACCTCTTGGTTGCAAACCAAGTGCTCTCCCAGTTGAGCTACGTCCCCTGGAAGAAATATCTTAAAGGCGTTCGGCCATCTTGCCTAGAGGGGTTTCGCAGGTCATGGATCGCAAACGAACCTGTCGGCTGTGGCGAGGGCGGGGGTCCGCGTTTCGAACTCGAATACTTGCCAGAGGGGAGGCTCTCCCTCGGAAAGTGAAACAGTGTCGATCCATTGGTTGATCATTGAGGGCGACTGGCTCACGATCGCCGCCCTTCGAGTTCGCCCTTGCGGCATCCTTTGCTCGAAGATCAATGTGTAATACGGGAGAGGATAATTGACCTTCAGTTTGCCCAAGTAGCGGTTGATCTCGCGATCGAGTTTTGAGAAGTCTTCGCCGAACGCAGTGCTAAACGTCGCGCGGTGCTCCTCGGGCGTCTTCGATTCCAGGGGCTTCACACGACTCATCGTCCGCAGGTAAGCGGCGAACGCATCGCCTCGTTTTAGGGCGAGGTGGTGGGTAACAGCCCATGAAAGGGCGTAATCGGTCGGCGTCAGTTCGGTCTTTCGTATCAGGTAGTCAACGAGCGGCTGGTCGGGTCGTCGACCGATATGCACAGGGCCTTCCGAGCCTGGAAATTGGCCAGCAAGGGGGTTTGCCAAGTCGCGGATCGTCGCGAGGTGCTGTGCGTTGACCGCTCCGAGAAAAGCCCAGGATGTGCCCTTTCTGGTCGTGACCGGGGTAGCGCAATATTCCGCCAGTCCCTCGACAAGCCAGGGAGGCCATGCGGCGAGCCTCGGCTGCACTCCGATGTTTTGAAGAATCTGGTGAGTGCCTTCATGTGCCACCGTCTGAGGTCGTCGCAGTGCGGCGACCTCGGGTGCGGCCTCGTCGTGCTCCGAGGTCTCATAGAGATAGATACGGTTTGTGTAAATCTCGTAATACGCACGGACCTGAGGATCGACCTCGCGGAACTCACGGAATTCCTTCTCGGTGCCGAAGATCACCGCCGCGAGCGGGAACTCGCTCTCGTGGACTGGAATCCCTTTCCGCCGAAAAGTGTCGAGCAAGCGCGAATAAAGATCCTCAAGGAGCCGAGCGCTTTCCTTTGCGAACGTCTCGCTCGATTTGTAAAAGACGAGGTAGTGCGACGTCGTTGTGAGCTCAAACGTGGCGAACGGCCCGGAGATCAACGCGGCGGCGACATCCGCGGGGCTTGTCGGATAAAAAGGCTCCTCCGTGTATGTCAACTCTTCTGGAACACCGAGCTGGCCATCGGGCAGCACCACATGGGTTTCATCGCCCGAGCCGCCGTGGACGCGGGCAATGACGGTTTTACCCGAGCGGTCGCGGACGCGGATACGTTTCGGCTCGCCTGGAACTTCCGAGTAAGTAACTGATCCGGGAGAACCAGGAGACGCCATGAGGTTCGCAGGCCGAGCCCTAACGCTCGACTTCAACCGCTCTCCGTAACGAAGCAACAACGGGAAAATGAAAGGTGTTCTGAAGCCGCCTTGCTTCGAAGGATCGATCAATGCAGGGGGCCAAATGGGTGTCTCTAACGAAGCGATCTGCGGAGGTTGATGATGTCGGCTCTTCGCGAAAGTGTCTGATCGCGCTTCGAAGCGTACATAAGAAACCGCATAGTTCACAGTCATAAGTGCCAGGATCGAGCTATAAAGTGCAAGACCGGCCGCCTTTCGCGGCGCGCGGAACGACATGTCGAGACCCAGAGGCGGCCCCAATCCCGATCCGGTGTCGACAATAGGTTCCATCGTTGCGAATACCTCGGAATCAGAAGATCCCCGAGATCCTTCGGGGTTTGTGATGCATTCAATCTAACATGCCGGATCAGCGTTGTGGAGTTGGTTGGTTTTTTGGGGACGGCTGCGAAGCCCGTCTTAGAGCGAACGATCTTCCGTTCCTTCTCCGGTACTTCTGACAACTCGGCTTTGATATAACAAGAGCGCCTGCGTCCCCATCACTTCTGGCCAGCACTTGACGTCGCGTCTGAATCTTGAGATTGCCTCCCGCGCGCCTTGATGATTCAAAACGTCGTTCGTCAAGTCCTCGCCGTTGTTGCTTTTATCCATCGCGGATGAAAGCCGTGCCGACCACATTGCCCCGCTCCATGCCCCTGCAGCGAGAAGCTTTGGGACGGCCTCGGCATAAGTCGACGTACCGAAGAGGTCACTCGCCCTCGTCATCCGAACCAGGTCTTCTCGCTCCCAGCTCGCAGGGTCGCTCGTGCCAAGGTCATGAAGACCTAGTAGCGACCGAATGTCTCTTTCCCGTCTTTCGAAGGGACGAAGGAGAAAAATGCCAATTAAACCCACGATCACCAAGATGGGAGCCAGAGGAGTCAGAATGGGTTTCGTCCAGGCCCACTCTTTAGCCGCTTCCCCGGTAGGGGGCCAGATGGTAACCAGCACGAGCATCAGCAGGATCACGAGTCCAAGCCCGACCGCACCCGAAAGCCATCGACGCAGGAAAACGTGGCGAACAATCTGGTCTGACCAGCGAAGCGGGATCGCCTCATAATTATTGGGGGCGAACGATCCACCGGGCGTCTCCTTGAGGTGGAGAACCCGAAGCGGCCAGATGGGGAAATAGACGAACATTGTGCATTCGACGACGTCATCCCATCCCCAACCCGCGTCGAAATGAGCCTTGCAAAACCAGGTGCCAACGCCATTCGTCATGCGCGGCATGGGAAGCACTCCTAAGGGATGGATGGAGACCGAACGTGTACTCTTGTCGGAAATGTTGTTCAGGACTCAGACTCTCGCATTGGTCGACTATGCTGATTCCGACTTCCTCGCCGCGGATGGGTGCCGGTCAGCTCCGGACTTGGCAGCTTGGTGCAAGAGGGAGAGGTATTGGAAGACTTCGCCATAGGCCCGTTCGTTAGGAAGCATGTCAAGCCGCAGGCTGAAGACGCCGTTCTCGTGCTCGATGAGGACAAAACTGTTCGGATCTTTGATCTCTTCGAGTTTGACGATACTCTCGTAGGGAATACACACCTCCTCCGTCGACCACTTGGAAAGAGGGACGAGCAAGCCGTCCTCAGTGAATGCGATCCGTTGCCGGAGCTTTCCCCTTCGTTCCGCGTTTACGGCGTCAAAAACCGAGAAAAAGGCGGCGAGCACGGCGGCGAACCCGTAGAAGCCTGTCGCGTTGCTCGTCGAGAGAGGAATGACGAAGAGGATCAGGCCTTGGTCGTTGGTCATCGCCATATAGGCGAAGAAGATTGCTCCCGCTCCATAGAGCAAGGCTCGCATCATGATCCGTCCGGCCTTCAGTTGATATTCATATTCGCGGTCAACCATCGGAAATCTCCGGAACGGCTCTATTAGGTCATTCCCGAGCAGGTGATCAAATTTTCAAGCGCGGCTCTCAATCACTCTGACCTTGAAACCCAGCGCGTAACTTAGTTCCGCGATCTCATCGTAAATGTCCCCGTACGCGACCGCCACATGATTACTCATGTAATGGGCCATGATGGTGTCGCGTGAGCAACCCAGGTCAGCGGCCATAAAGGGCCATTGCCGGGTCGTTCCGCGCCACCAGGATTCGCGGACCGCCTCGGGCAATTCGACCGACTCTCCTCGGCCAATGTCCATCACAAGCTCCCCGGTTCTATCGATCCAGGTGCGTGCCCAAGTGATCGGCCCGGGCAGGCTCACGCCTGTGAATGTGCCCCCCGCGACGGGGAAGTAGCCCGATGGTTGTCGGTAACTGTGTACGCCATTAAGGCTCGTGATATCGTGATTGAACGCATAGGCCCCGCAGCTTCCCGAATTCAGCAGGACCCAGAGGAATCGACCCTCATGCGTGGCTCCCCAGCGGACGTCGTGGAACATCACAGCGCCCGGCAACCTCTTGGCTTCGAGGATTCGCTTCATCAATTCCATCGGTACGAGGTTGCCTTGATCGGCCTCGGTACTTGTGATCATGACATGGCCGTCTCCTTCGGGTCTCGCGTGCGAATTGAGCAAGCCTTCGGCGAAGTCGCTGGGCGGAAGCAATTTCAACAGGCCGAGCTGATATTGCCACCCCAGGCAGTTGGCCTTGAATTCCGAGAGGAGGTCGAGGACCGTTAGATAGCAACGAAGCTGGGCGCGGGTGGATTCAGGACCAAAATCCTCGGCATCGGGTTCGTTCCAATGGAAGACGACACCTTTCTCTTTCACGAATTTGAAGGCGTCGTTTACGCGGGCCTCAGAAATCGTTTGAGCTCGCTCGATCAGCCAGGCCTGGTCGACTTTGTGCTCGCTGAAACCAATCGGATAGAGCAGGCGAGGGCCGAGATAGCCATTAATCATCCCCATGGACGTGTCGCCGAGCATCAGAGCAAGGATGCGTTTGGATTTAATCTGAGCGTGGACCTTGTCGGCGATCGCGACGGCTTCGCGGGAGCTCGAGGTGTGGGAGTGAAGCTCGCTGGTGTCATAGTCGATCTTGCCGGTCGAGCACCACTCATCGAGCCGTTCCATGAATGTCGCGTCGAGCGTCCAATCCGCGGCGTCAGTCCAGACGCGCGAAGCATCTCTGGCCACCGATTCAAGCGACGCCCCTGTGTTGAGCAAAGCCACCAGGCCTGGCCAGGTTCCTGAGAAATTCGAAGCCAGAAGCAAAGGGTTGTCCTTACCAACAACGCCGTCCACGGTGTGCGGCGCATACGTCCAGTGGACGAACACTCCGACCATCGGGTCATCGATCGGTCCGAGCTTGGTAATGGCTTCGTCGGGGCGTGTGAGATACCCCTCAACCAGATACGGCGTCTGCCCGAGTTTCTTCAACGCCGCGATGAGTTGTCCGGTGGTTGCTCGCGAATGGGGCAAGGCCCACTCATTGGGTTTCGCGCGGTAATCCCCAGGCCAGAACACGGCCACCTTCTTCGACATGGTTGCACCTCGATTCATCGAGCTTGCTCGAAACACCTACGCCCACAGTAAACCCGAGACGTCGCGAGGTTGCCAGATGGTGGAATGATGAGACTCTGACGCGGCGAACGATTCCGCCGGGATCACCACGGCCCCGCGGGGGAGCATTCTTTCACTTCTTTCGCCAACCTGGTGATGAAGAATAGGGGGTGATCATAACGGGCTTTACTCACCCTTTGAGGCCTGATTCATCTCGGATTCACGCCGTCGGCGAGGAGATTGAAACTAAGCGGAGAGTTTACACCGAACGGTAAAATCCTCGCGGCACGATAGACGATAACCCGATTCCACGCCTCAAGCGTTTCCTTGACGCTTCGATTCACGTTTTCTTGATGAAAATCGGGAGGCGAGGTCACAACTTTCACCGGGTTGAACCCAGCGCCAGCCAGGCACTTTTTCAACGAGCCCGGCGTGAAGTGATTCACGTGGATGAAACGCGTCATCACACCGATGTTCGCGGCTTCGCGAGCCTCGGGGGTGCGAACGGTGAGCAGCCGAATCCGTTCCTTAAATCTCTGCATGGCTCCGTGAGGAACCTTCACCACGAGCACCCCACCCGGCGCGAGCAAGTTACGCATTGCCGCGACGATCGACGTGGGTTGGGGGATATGCTCAAGCACGTCGATCATCGTCACCACCCCAAACCTCCGGCCGGCATCGGCAAGTTCCTGCGATTTGACTCGATGGATCGAACAGCCTGTGCGTCGCTCGGCGAAATCGGCGGCGCGCGTGTTCAACTCAATCCCTTCGGCGTCAAACCCGGCTTTGGTCGCGAGTTCAAGGAACCGACCGATATAGGTTCCGACATCCAAGATCGTCCGCGGAACGTCGGGCGCGAGACGTTTCCCAATCACCGAAAGGACTTCGCGGAAAAGGAGGTCCTTGGCACGCCGATTGTAGTCGAGCGCCATCGCGTCTTCGTTCAACCAGGGCTGATCCCCATACATCAAATCGAAGTAATCCGGGATGCCGGGCAAGCTCTCAGGCTGCGCGAAGCCGCAAGTCCGACAACTAAGTAGCCGCGAAGGAAGATTCTCGTTATGGGCATAAGGGCCGTAGCGCGGGTGGGCGGTCAGGTTGAACGGGTCAGTCCAGACATGATGAAACTTGTCCGCTCCACAGATCCAGCATGGGCCAGTAGGGGTCATCGGCATCGGAGTTTTTGACAAGCGTGTCACCCTCCTAAGGAATAGGCGGGGAATAACTTCCCGAATTTGAATCGAGGGTGGTTGGGGTTGAGCCTAGGCGAACCCCCCGTATAGGTTGACCTGCACAACCATGTATTGACCACCTATCTCGGCTCTGCCACATTTGATTTTGGTCCGACTTTGCAGCCCTACATGGCGGCCGGCAAGGTGCAGT
>JAYVYS010000727.1:0-2623 GCA_043784005.1 Isosphaeraceae bacterium | reverse complement strand
GAGGCACGGCTGCTTTCGCTCGTGAATAATCCCTATGTCGTCAACCTGTTGGAACAAAACGAAGACGATGATATCGCCTATTTTGTGATGGAATATGTCACGGGTCAGAATTTGAGAGACGTTCTTGAGATTCGAGGGCCACTCGATGAACCGACGGCCCTGGTGATCGCCGCCGATGTGGCTCGGGCGCTGGAAGACGCACATGCGCGCGGGATTGTGCATCGCGACGTGAAACCGGCGAATATCCTCTTCATGGAATCCGCGGAGAGTGCGCAACCACGGGTCAAGCTTTCGGATTTCGGCCTCGCCCGGAACATCGTCGACACCGAATCGATGGCCCTGACCGAGCCGGGAACCGTGCTGGGAACGCCCTATTATATGGCTCCCGAACAATGGACGGGTCGGCCCGTCGATTCCAGGACCGACGTTTACGCGCTCGGGGTCACGCTGTTTCATATGTTGTCGGGTCGTGTGCCGTTTCAGGCTGAATCGCGCGAGCGGCTGCTCTCGATGCACTGTCATGACGCACCTCCTTCGCTTCGAAAGTTGAATCTGGATGTGAGCGACGGTGTGAGCCAGGTGGTCGACAGGGCGTTGGCGAAAGCACCCGAGGACCGCTACCCGGATGCGTCGGCCTTGCTTCGCGACCTCGAACGGTTATCGCGCGGTGAGCCGAACGATATCCAGCTTCACCCGATCCTTCCTCGTGAAAACCTTGAAAATCTCAGAGTCTTTGAATTCCGTTGGGAGCTTGAATCCACGCCCCGGCAGCTCTGGCCTCTGGTCACCAATACCGACCGGCTCGACCGCGCCTTGGGCTTTCCGCACGTGCGATACACTTATCGAACCGACCCGGTGCGAGGGGTCCGGCAGTTTGCCGAGGGGCGAAAGGCCGGGATGGTCGAGTCGTGGGAAGAATTTCCTTATGAGTGGATCGAGCCTCGGCGGATGGGGGTGCTTCGCGAATACGCGAGCGGGCCGTTTCATTGGCTGGTGAGCACCGTCGAATTATTGCCGGGGGCAAGTGGCGGCACGACGTTGATCCACACGCTGCGTCTGGAGCCTCGCGGATGGGCTTCGCGGATGTTTTCGCCGTGGGGTGTCGGCGTCAAGTTCCGCCAGACGCTTGAAAAAGTGTACAAGCGAATCGATGCGACACTGATGGGTAAACTCGGGCCGCCCTCGACCGTCGATCCCTTCGAACCCCCGCCGGCTTTATCTCCGGCCCTGCGCGAACGGCTCGAACGCCGCCTGGACGCGCTGTCGGCTCATGGCGTGGACCCCGCTGGGATCGATCGGCTTGGCGACCTCCTTGCGAAAGGCTCGGCGCAGGATGTCGCCCGCATTCGCCCGATCGAGATCGCCGGCCGCTGGGGGCTCGAATCCGAAGCGGCGCTCGACGTGTGCCTGCGTGCCGTCGGAGAAGGTTTGCTGATCCTTTTGTGGGATCTTCTCTGTCCGAAATGCAGGCTGTCTTGCGAAGTGGTCGACACCCTTCGCGCGATCCGCGAACACGGCCATTGCCAAGCCTGCCAGCTTGATTTTGAACTGGATTTCGCCGCGTGCGTCGAGCTGATCTTTCGCGCGCATCCCGAGGTGCGCGAGGCCGACACGGGGCTCTATTGCTCGGGAGGCCCCGCGCACGCGCCTCACGTCCCCGCGCGCGTTCGGGTCGCGCCCGGCGAACGGGTCGAGCTGGAACTCGTCCTGCCCGAAGGGTCGTATCGGCTCGGAGGCCCGCAACTGCCGTGGTCGTCGCGCTTCAAGGTGCGACCGGGAGCCATCAACCGACGCCTGGATCTGAATCTCCTCACCGGACCAAGCGTCGATCGGCTTCCCGTGCTGGCCCCGGGGGGACAAGTCGTGGTTGTCTTCAATCCGAACGAAGGGGAGCGCGTGTTGCAAGTCGAGCGCGAATCCTCACGCGATGATGCCTTGACCGCGGCGAAAGCCCTGACCTTCCCGCTCTTCCGAGAACTCTTTCCAGGCGAGACCCTCTCTCCAGGCCAGCTCTGCAACGTCGCGTCGGTGACGCTTCTTGTCACCAACCTCGCGCCTTCGGGAAAAGAGGGCGAGTCACACGCATTCACGGTGATTTACGAGCATTTCCGGATTCTCGACGACGCCATCCGACGCGCCGGGGGAACGCTCGTCAAAACGATCGACGAAGGCATCGTCGCGTCGTTCCGCTCGTCCGAAGATGCGATTCGACTGGCGCTGGAGCTACCCGCCGCCCTGGCCGCGAACGAGGTGACGCGCCATCTTCGATTGCGAATCGGGGCCCATTGCGGACCTGCATACATCGCCTCGTTCGCCGGTCGACTCGACTATTTCGGAGAGACATCGCGACGAACTCTCCGCCTGCTGACCCACGCATCATCGGGTGAATTGATTTTGACAGGAGAGATTGCCAACGATCCGTTTGTGAAACCGATTCTCGACGATCGCGGTCTCAAAGCGACGATGTTCGACGCGGGCGCCGATGGATTTCTTCAACGGTACGCTTTGGGTTGAGTGCCGTCATTTTGTACGCTTCTAAATCGCTCCACCCGAGAGGGAAAGTGGCCGTGGTGCAGGCATTCTTGCCTGCCCAACCGAATTCGGCCCTTGCAGGCAGGAATGC
>JAYVYS010000726.1:0-3606 GCA_043784005.1 Isosphaeraceae bacterium | reverse complement strand
AATTGAGACCACGCCTACGATACCCAGTTCCTGAGCTTGGGTTGATTCGACAAATGATTTCTCGGGAGCAATCGAGTTTTTAAACGATGTAACGTACTTAAATAATAATGGTTTAACGTCTACTCCCGCTCATTTTTGTTTGATCGAACCCGAATTGCTGTATCAATCAGGCTCATGACGGATTTGCGGACATGATACGCAAGGCGCGCCACCCTTGCAAAGTGCATCTTCCGCCCCTCACCGGACCTCTTCGTCGGTTCGGATTGACCGAATTGACGGGAAGATGTAGTGTCCTCGGTCAAGTCCCAGGAAGGGATGAGTCCCGACGGCGCCGTCCGCCGGGACAAATGTGTAAAGGGCCGGTCCACGGCCCCGAAGCCAGAGGTCTCAGGGAGGAGTCGTCCAATGGCAACCAATCAACGCCGGGCCGCCGGTCGCCGCCGCGCCTGGGGGCGTGGACCAATCCTGCTCCGGTTCGAACCGTTGGAAGGCCGACAGCTCCTGTCGACGACAACCGTCGCCACCCCCCTGCCCGATCTTCACCCCGCGGCATTCGACACCGTTCATAACCTCTCGTGGGGCGACACGTTCCATGCGAGGGGACAGGTCACCAATATGGGGACCGCGGCCGTGTCCACCCCGTTCCAGGTCGCGATCTACGCCTCCCCCACTCCCGATCAAGGTGCAAGCGCCGTCCTCCTGGGTCAAGCCACGATCCCGGCAGGACTTCAGCCCGGCCAAAACGCGTCTTTCGACCAGA
This sequence comes from Isosphaeraceae bacterium, assembly GCA_043784005.1. Taxonomy (GTDB): domain Bacteria; phylum Planctomycetota; class Planctomycetia; order Isosphaerales; family Isosphaeraceae; genus JAYUFP01. The sequence continues at coordinate 2,846 of JAYVYS010000726.1, read as the reverse complement.
CCGTGACCTTGCCGACCAATCCCTTGACCGGTCTAACGACCACATCGGGCTCGGTCTACGTCGGGTACAAGATCGATCCAACGAACACGGTCGCTGAGGCGTCAAACGCGACGACCGTTGTCGCCGGCCAGGGGCTCGACCTCTCGACCGCGACGATCGTGACCAAGCAATCCGCGGACCTCGTGAGCACGTTCCTAAGCGCCGGTGCCACGTCGAGCCTAGTCGGCACAACTTCTCCTTCCACGTCGACGACCACCGCCAGCCCGATCCAATGGGGACAGCCCCTTCAGATCAACGCGACGATCAAGAACGCGGGAGCGGGAAACGCTCCGGCCACCCGGGCTTTGGTCGTCCTGACTCCCTTTGGCACCGCCCCGGGGACAGGCTCGGATATGACCGTCGGAAGCATCGCGATCCCCTCCGTGGAAGCGAATGCGTCTATCAGTGTCAATCAATCGATCCCGCTCCCGACGTCGCCACCGTCGGCCCTATCAGGCGCGACGCAATTCACGGTCTCCCTGGTCCAGGACGCGGACTATCAGACCAATAACATTTTCCCGCACGCCGCGATGCAGGGTGCCGGAAAAGACTCCACTGTGATCGCCATCCCCACCGCCGCCGACCTAAGTGCGGCGAATGCCACGAAGGGCGACATCACGCCGAGCGCGTTGACCGTTCCGAAAACGCCATTGACTTTCGGCCAGTCGTATCAGGTCTCGACGACCCTGACCAACCAGGGGCAGGCCGCCGTCGGCGCGTTCCGCGTCCGTTTCCTGCTCGCCGGCCCCGACGGCTCCCTCAATAACTCAATCTTCCTCGGTGATACTCAGCTCGCCGGTCTCAAGGCGGGATATGCTCAGAAGATCATTCAAACCCTCCAGCTTCCTAGTCAGCTGCCATCCGGGCTGGTCTTGAATTCGCTCTCGACCGGAAAGATAGCGGTTCTTGTCGACCCCGAGCATGCGTTGGACCTCGCCAGCCGGGCCGACAGTTCCGCGCTCTCCACCGCCGTGAAGCTTCGGGTCGTGGGAGCCGACGGGCAGGTCACTCAGGGGGCCACCACAACCACCCCGACCGCCACGACGCTCACCCCGGCTCAGCAGCACCGGAAAGCACTCGAGGCCGCACGGGTAAAGCACACCGTCGAACACAACCTCAAAGTATTCCCTCAGCACGTCATCGACTTCGTGAAAAACGGGTTCAAGAACAAGAAGTGATTTTCCGCCTTGACTTTGAATTTTGGATGGCAACCGAACGGGGTCGCCCGGCACACATTGTCGGGCTTCCCCAGCACACATGACCTCAACATCCCGGATGACGCCTACATCTCCTGCTTTCAGCAGACTTCTCCTCAAAACGAAGGAATTCGGTGAGCCCCCATATCCGTCATAACCGTTGAGGTTTCCGACAATTTTCCTATCTTCCGCTAGCATGAAAAAAAACTTGAGACAAAATCAGATTTAACGTGTCGATTTATTGAAGAGTGGCAATTTCCTGGCTATGCTTTGCACAGAATTCGATCCGGTCGGGCGTGACTGGGTTTTTGTGATTCCGGCCGCGAATGTAAGTCTGTGATCCGTCTCGCAAGCGGCGGCCTCTTGTCTCTGCACCCTGGAGCGTTTCCCGATGTCCACAGACCGGCTCAACGCCCCCTTGTTCGAGACGTCGACCTTTGGTCGGGCTCCCCTCGTCGAGACGCGGTTCATTCCCCAAAGATATGAGCCGAATTATCCCTATCCGCTGCTCGTGATGTTCCATTCGCGCGGCCACGATGAACAGCAAATGGTCCGTGCGATGCCCGCCATGAGCTGGCGTAATTATGTCGGCCTCAGTCTGCGCGGCGATGAATCGGTGGTTCGTCGAGGTCGAATGGAAGGTTACGGCTGGGGTCCGGAATTCGCACGTCCCGATCGTCGGGAGCCGCGGCTCCACTCCACTCTTCCGGAAGCCGAGATCGTTCGGAGGAGGCTCGCCGACACCGCGCCCGATGCGATCGACCTTCTTGAAGACAACGTCCTCTCCTCGATCCGCGATACCAGGCGTTCTCTTCATGTTCACTCCGAGCGGATCTTCCTCGTCGGCATCGGTGAGGGAGCAGCCGTCGCCTACCGGCTCGGGCTAACCTATCCCGAACGATTCGCAGGCGTCGTCGCCATCAATGGCTGGGTTCCGGGAGGGTTCCGACCGCTCGGTCGTCTCAAGGCCTGTCGGGAGCTCAAGATCCTGGTCGTTCATGGGGAATGGAACGCGCGGGTTCCCGTTCGGGGCGTCCGGCGAGATGTCGCCACCCTTCGCGCAGGCGGTCTACAAGTCGCCTTTCAGTCTTACCCTTGTGCCCATAAGATCACCTCGCCGATGCTATCCGACGTCGATACCTGGCTGATCAATCACTGCACCGCCGGCATCTGAACACGTCGCGCTTCAGATGTCAGAAAGCCAATCCTGAATCACGTAAGGCAAAGGACTGCCTGAGGTTGCGCTCATAAACCGAGTGCAACAGCGACGGCCGATCTCATCGCGCCGAAAACATGTCGATTCGCCTCATTGCATCACCGCTTGCGTGCATGCCTTAAGTAGAGAATTCGGTATGGCTTGATAAATGGTCAGGCGCATCCGGATTTCTACGGTTAGAATGAACGACACGGTCGTGAGTGTGCGACCGATGAGGCGAGCACTTGGGAACAGGGATCGAACGGCGCGGAGGGAGTCTTGCCGTTCCCGGCGGGGGAGGTTCGCTCGATGGACGGGTCGTTCGCCTGTCCCGAATGCGGGTGTGTCATCAACCTGATACGCCTCGCCCCGGGCCGAGAAGTACGTTGCGATTGGTGCCAGACGTGGGTTGAGAC
>JAYVYS010000725.1:0-22338 GCA_043784005.1 Isosphaeraceae bacterium | reverse complement strand
CGCAAGGCGGCGGGTGTTCCGACGGTCGAACTCGCCGCCGAAGACGCATTCGCTCGCGGTTTGAAAGCCGGCGACTGGGCCGAGGTTTATAATGATCGCGGCAAGTTCCTCGCCAAGGTGGAACTGGGCGGCACCGTTCGGCCGGGAGTGGCCGTTTCGACCGGCCTTTACTGGAACAAGCTCAGCCCCGGACACTCGAACGCGAACAGCACAACCTCCACGGCGCTTACCGATATGGGAGGCGGGGCGACCTTTTTCGATAACTTGGTCCAGGTTCGCGCCGTCGATCCTTCGATTCTGGAGGCCCTGCCAACATGATCTCCCGGCTCTTTCGCCTCGTCGGCCGAGGCTCAAAGCTTGACGTCGCTCACCTTTCGTTCGTGATTTACTCTCGAAAAGCGTGTACCTGCTGCCATAAAGCCCTCGATCTATTGAACGGTTATCAGCGCCTCCATCACTTCTCCGTCGAGGAAATCGACGTCGATTCCGACCCCCTGCTCGCTCACGAATATGGATTGCATGTCCCGGTGATCACAGTCAACGACAAGGTCCGATTCAAGGGGCGAATCGATCCCGCGCTCCTCGACCGGCTCCTCGTCGGCGAAAGTCGGGGGCATTGAAATGGCCTGGTCGTTACCCGAGGGATGTGTGCTGGGTGTCTTTGGAAAGAAGCCCGAGCCTGGAAGCGTCAAGACGCGACTCGCCGTTGAATTTGGCGAACACAACGCCGCCGCGATCGCCGAGGCGATGCTCTTCGACCTTCTCGACTTCTGGAGTTCCGAGACGATCCTTGAGCCCGGCGGCCGTCGCGTATTCGTCTTCGACCCTCCAGCGGCCGGACCCTGGTTCGATAGCCGCGTTCCCGAGGCGTTCGCCCTTCAGCCGCAAGCCGAAGGGGATCTCGGAGATCGAATGCGGTTGTTTTTCTCGGGAGAATTCAACGATGGAGCGACCCGCGTCGTCCTGATCGGTTCCGACGCGCCGATGATCGACCCCTCGGTAGTAGTCAGCGCGTTTCTCTGCCTTGAGAATCGGGACGTCGTGATCGGTCCGTCGACCGACGGCGGCTATTATTTGATCGGTGCCAGGAACGAAGCGCCGCCGATCTTCGATACTATTCAATGGAGTCGTACCGCCGTCCTTTCGGAAACCATCGACCGGCTCAACGAAACCGGGCTCACCCTCGCAGTGCTTCCTCCAAATTACGATATCGACACGCCGGACGACTGGCGAACGCTTTCAGGACACCTCCGGGCGTTGCGTCGATCGGGAATGAATCCAAATCTGCCTCGCGTCGAAGAGATGATCTCACGAACCATCATGAGGCGATCACGTGGTTGACAGCGTCCGCATCTGCTTTTTAACATGATACTGGGCAAACGTTCCCTTTGAAGCGACGAGGTGCCGCATGGCGGTTGCCACAAAATGCCCTTCCTGCGGCCGAAACGTTCCTCTCCCCAAAGCGTTCGCGGGAGGATCGGTCTCCTGCCCACACGCGGACTGCTCGCAAGTGTTTCAGACGCAGGCTGCCGCGCCGATGATGTCTAAGGTTGCCCCGACCGGCTTGAAACCGGTCACTCCACACCCGGTCGGAGCCCGACCCGACTTACTGGATCGGCTGCCGACGAATTTCCTGGCATCCCCGGCGATGTACGCGGTCGGGCTGGCCGTCGCACTGCTTTACGGAATGGTTCTGTTTGGAATACTCTCCGCGCGAAAGAATCAGAAAGAGCCGGAGGTCTCACTCGCCGGCGTCGAAACGACCGTCGCGCCTCTCGCCCCGGTCGAATCCCCACCTCCGTCACCGACCGCCGCGAAGCCGACCGAAAAGCCCGTGAGCGCAAAGCCTTTGGCGCGAGCGGAGAACAAAAACCCATCCAAGAACACGGACGTGTCCAAGAGCAAATCCGACACGCCCCCGACAACGTCCGTGGTGAAGAAGGTCGAGCCTAATCCCAAGCCGCAGGTGGAAGAGCCTTTAGTGGATCAGTGGGGAATCTTGTCCGGGCCACCCGGTCAGACGCGATTTCAGGTCGATGGAAACGAGTTGACGATTGCCATTCCCGCGAAGCTCCACATTCTGAGCCCTGATCTCAAATCCAAGAATTCTCCACGCTTGCTCACAGGTGTGTCCGGCGATTTCATGGCCCAAGTTCGAGTGAACGGTAGAATTTTGCCGGGAACCCAACCTTTGCCAAATCTCCCTTTCACGTTTCAGGGAGCGGGCCTGCTAATCTGGCAAGATGAGAACAATTATTTACGTCTAGAGCGAACCGCAAGCTATTCGCCGGCTGGAAAGCAACATCAAATCCTGGTGGAGAATTGTCGCGATGGACGACTTCTACCTAGCACATTCCGCGATTCCCGCGAAGCCGATACGCTTCTTCGTCTTGAACGAAAAGGATCGGAGGCGCGCTGTTCTTACAGTCCCGACGACGGCAAGACCTGGCTGGAAGTGAAGCGACAAAACGTCACGTTTCCTGCCAACGTTCAAGTTGGCATATCGGCATCGAATGCTTCGGCGAAACCGTTCTCAGCCCGGCTCGAAGCTTTTCAGCTCTCCGGGCCGGGCGTGAAAGCGGGCAAAGGTCTGTAATCAGATCGCGACGGGAAGGCCGAGTTTGCGACGAACAGCCACCCATTGGCCCGAGTGCATGACGTAGTGCGACGCGATAAGAAGGAGCACGGAACCGAAGGTCGGGAGCCGACTACGAAGCTTCTCGATCGAAGGGGTGTCAAGCTCTTCTGGGCTCATCGCCGCGACAACGGCCTTCGTCGCCTCACGCTGAATCCTGAGAAGTTCGAGATACTGGGCCTTGCTCGAAAACCGTTTCGGGTCGTCAGAGCCGGTCGAATCAGGCTCGCGACCATGAGCCTCCTCGAAGCCGGAAGGAAGCGGAGGGGACGCCCCGGGTTTGACCGAATCCAAAAGCGAACGCTCCGCGACAATCAGGTGTCCGAGTTGCCATGCCATGTGGTTCATCCCGTCGACGGGCCGAACCAAGAGATCGGCGTCGCTTAGCCCTTCAAGGTATTTCTCGACGATGCGATCAGCGAAGCCATAAGTGTTTAAGATCGCGTCCTTGGCGTCCATCAAACGGTCTCCGTGGAGAGGTTGAAACGGTAGTCGTTGAGGGATTAAAATCTCAGCGAGAGGCCGCGGCGGCACCCGCCGGCATTTCGAAATCGGCGATAAACAACTGGCTCGTCTTGTCCGCGGATCGACCTTTGGAGGTCCAGAGCATCTGCTTTCCATCACGACTGAAGACCGGAAGACCGTCAAATCCTTCCTTATATGTCACTCGTTCCTGCTTGCCGGTCTCCGTATCCATCAGATAGACTTCATAGTTCTGGTGACCATGCAGACTTGTGGAATAGACGATATGATGGGCGTCCGGATGAAAATAGGGTCCCCAGTTCACAGCGTCATTGCTCGTCAAGGCCCGTTCCTCGGTCCCCTCGACATTGTTGATGTAAAGCTGGAGGAGGTCGTTCTGCTTCCGGTCGCTCCGATAGATGATTTTTTTGCCGTCGGGTGAGAAAAACGGGCCTCCATCGTAGCCTTTGGAGTTGGTGATCCGCCTCGCGTTTTTGCCATCGGCATCCATGATGTAAATCTCGGCGTCACCATCCCGAAACGAGGTGAAGATGATCTGTTTGCCGTCCGGCGAGTAGCTTCCCTCCGCGTCGTATCCTGGAGCGTCCGTCAGGCGGACAAGGTGGGAGCCGTCCGGTTCGGCTCGAAAAATATCCATCGCGGAGTCAAAGTCCCAGCGATAGCGCTCGGAACGGCTGTATGCTGGGCCTTTCTTGTTGGCGTCGGCCTTGGCCCCATCAGCTAAAGCGGGGTCGAGATGGGTTGAAGCGAACAGAATACTCTTACCATCCGGGTGATAGTAGCTGCACGTACACTTTCCCTTCCCCGTGCTGACAAGTTTTGGAATCGAGCCCGGGGCGAGGTCTTGCGTGTAAATCTGGAACTCACCATCCAGCGCCTGGGACGCTTGAAAGATGATCGCTTTGCCATCGGGTCGAAAATAACCCTCGCCAGCCCGTGCGAATCCCGTTGTGACTTGGCGGATATTCTTGAGGTGCTTCGCCTCCCCAGCCGCGACCTCCGAAGGTGTGAGCGGCGTCGCATTTTCCGTCTCGGGTGCCACGGCAAAGAGGGTGAGAAGACTGAGGATGATCCGCATGGAAGACGCTCCGGAAGATAGTCGATAGCCTTGCCCGCGAGGCCAGTCTGCTTAGTATAAGTCGAGGGCTCGCGACCGCCAATGGCCCGGTAACACCGCATCCAGAGGAAACCCGACGTTGAAGATTTATACAAAGACCGGAGACGACGGCACGACAGGCCTGCTCGGCAGTTGCCGCGTTCGCAAAGACGACCTCCGAATCGAAACCTATGGCACGGTCGATGAGCTCAATGCCGCCATTGGCGTCGCGCGTGCCTCGCCTATCGATCCAGTCGCCGACTCCGACCTCGCGCGCATTCAGGACGACCTGTTCACTGTCGGGGCCGCTCTTGCTGATCCCAACCCCGAAGGTCCGTTTCATCGTGCGTTAAAGGCCCAGAGTATCACCCATCTCGAAGAGCGGATCGACGCGATGGAGATGGAACTGCCTTCGTTGTCGAAATTCATTCTGCCGGGCGGCAGCCCCGCTGCCGCGCATGTCCATCTCGCCCGAACGATCTGTCGACGAGCCGAGCGGCTGGTGGTGCATCTCGGCAACGTATCCGGCGAGCATGTGCCTGAATTACTGATTGTTTATCTGAATCGCTTGAGCGATGCCCTCTTCGTGATCGCTCGCGTCATCAACCACCGCGCCGATATCGCCGATATCCCCTGGAGGGGCCTGTGAATCTTCAAGGCAAAGTCGCTCTGATCACTGGAGGCAGGAGAGTCGGCGGAGAACTCGCGAAACTCCTCTTCGATCGAGGGATGTCGATCGCGATGACGTATCTCACGAACCCCGAGGCGATCGAACGGACTCTGAACGAGATCCGAACGCGAGGCGGCAAAGGGTTTGCCGTCAGCGCCGATCTCTCCGACGCTTCGCAAGCCGAGCGCGCCGTCGCCGAGACCGTCGGCACATTCGGCCGCGTTGACGTCCTCGTCAACATGGCGAGCGTCTATCGACGCACGCCGTTCGAGGAACTTGTCCCGGCCGACTTCAACCAGATGATCGCCGCCAACCTCGCCGCCCCCTATTTCACGGCCATTTCCGCCGCCCGACAGATGCGACGTCAGGTTGGCGAAGATGGGCTCAAAGGCAAGATCGTGAATGTCGGCGACTGGGCCACCGACCGCCCGTATCAACACTATCTTCCCTATCTCACGGCCAAAGGAGCCTTGAAGACCTTCACTCTCGCCCTCGCCAAGGAATTGGCTCCGGATGTGACGGTGAACCTCGTCCAACCCGCGATGATCGACCCGCCTCCCGACTTCACCGACGACGACAAAGCGGCTGTTGTCGCACTGACTCCCCTCCATCGCGTCGGCACACCGGGCGATTTGAACCGGCTCATCCTCTACCTTCTCGAAGGGACGGACTTCGCCACCGGGTCGTGCTATCGCGTGGACGGCGGTCGATTCCTCGGCATGAACGAATAATATTCGCAGTAAACCTTAACCACGCCCTCACGGCTCGGGTGGTTGTTCACTTACCGCAGGCACGCGAGGCACGACCGGCAAGATGACCTGCGAGGGGTGATTGGTCTCGTGGAAAATGGTGTTCTCCGCCGTGCGGAAGGTTCGTGAGGTTCCCAACGCGTCTCCCGTGTTCGGATTCACATCAAATCTTGGATAATTGCTGCTTGAAACATCAACGCGGATGCGATGACCTTTTTTGAATACGTTCGAGGTCGGGTAGAGGGTGATCGTGAGGGGAACCGCCTCACCGGGGGTCAGGAGTGAAGGCCGATCAATTGACTCGCGATAGCGCGCACGCACGATCGAATCGCCGAGGTTCAACGAAAACCCGAGGGGATAATCGGCGTTCGGTGGAATCTCATCAATCAATTTGGCAGTGAAATCGGTGTCGACCGCGGTCGATTTGACCCAAAGAATCACCTCGACCGTCCCGGTCACCTCGACATCTTCACACAGCGGCGCGGTCTGATAGACAAGCACGTCCGGTCGCTCCGAAAGAGGCAGGAGATTACCGGCGGCGTGAGTCTCCGCTCGCGACCGCTGATCGTATCCACCGTTGGTCATGAGGGGGGGATTTGAGGAGATATTCCCCCCGACCGTCGGCACGGGGTGTTTCGGATCGAAGGTGTAGGTCGTCGAACTTTCCGCTTGCTTGGGAGGTTTGGAATCGAGTGTACCTTCGCCTTGAAGAAAGTAGATCGTGCGCTTCGCTCGCGTCAGGGGCCATTCGGCTTCGCCTCGCCAAGAACCGCCGTGTTTCAGTCTTCCCGCCGCCGATTTGGAGTCATCACCCGTTCCCATGACATAAATCCACACATGCGGCTCCTTGGCGAGCAGGTCGGTCTCACCCTTGATGAAGCACTCGTACCATTTGAGCCGGTAGGCAAGCAGATCGATCGCGGCGTCGGGTGTGAATTCGACCTCTCCAGCGACGTTCGAGGTCTGTCCTCCGTGGGTCCAGGGACCGATTGTGAGATGCTGAGGGGATTTTTTGGCCTTGGAGAGTGCCACATAGTTCATCACGACCTGGCGGGTCCACGAGTCGTACCAACCGGTGATATGCAGGACCGGTACGTCGGCGTAATCGGCCACGTGATCGACAACCGACATCCCCTTGATCTTCCAAAAATCGTTTTCAGGACCACTTCGTAGCGCCTTGTAAAGCCAGGCCTCGTACTCGGGCGCGACCTTTAGAGGCGTCGTTCCCAGATGAAAAGGAAGGCTGTCCGCGTGCTCTCGAATCCGCTTACCACTTTCTTGAAGTGCGGACCGAAGCGCGGGATTCTCGAGCGCGGGCTTGCTGTTGGGTGCGCCGATATTATAGATCCAGTTCATGAAGCGAAGCTCGAACGCTCCGCCTTGACGCATGCCGCTGACTCCACAATTCGAGAGGGCGTCCACGGGGATCATCGTCGTGAGGTGGGGCGGATTCGTCTCGGCGAGCGCGTGTTGGGTTCCTCCAGGATAACTTGTCCCGAAGGTTCCCACCTTGCCGTCGGACCAGGTCTGCTTGGCGATCCACTCAACGACGTCGTGACCATCGGTGGGGTCGTCGGCCATCAATCGCCAGGTTCCATCGCTCTTGTAGCGGCCACGAACGTCGTTCACCACGACGTTGTAGCCGCGCCCGGCGTAATAACGCCCTTCGTTGCCGTTCCCGTCCTTGTTATAAGGCGTCCGCGTAAGGAGCGTAGGAAAGCGCCCTTCGATCGCCTTTCCGTCTTGAGCGGGATGATATACGTCCGCAGCGAGCTTCGTCCCGTCGCGAGCCAGAATCGTTACGTCCCTCTCGACGTAAACACCATGGATCGCGTCTGGCGTCTTGACCAAAGGCGGCTGCGCCCACGTTGGCGCACCCCACGAACTCGCGACCGCGAAAAGAACGAATCCGACAATTCCCCGCCACGCCATGCCCATCAAGCGATCTCCCAATCTCGGTATTTGTAGACGCGAGATCGTAGCCATCGTTTGGGGCGAATCGCAATCGAAAAAGACCGCCACGTCGCGGTCAACCCCTCGTATTCTCTGATCAGTCCACAAGTTCCGCGATGAGCGCTTCGCGGAGCTTTTGAATCACTCGCGTCTTTTCGTTGCTCACCGTTTTGGGAGCGACGCCCCAAACCGTGGCGATCTCGGCGGGGGTCTTGCCCATCAAAGTATCGTAGACCAGTGAGGCTTCGCGAGGAGTCAAAGATTGATCGATCGCCTCTTGAAGCGCGCCTCGCCAAAGCGCCCGGGCGTCCTCACCAGTCGACGTGGACGACACATCAATCGCATCAAGAGGTTGAAATGAACGTTCCCGCTGAGCGCGCTTCTTCACGGTGTCGATCGCTCGAAAGAAGTCGGGGCCGTCCGCCGTTTCTCGACTCAGAACCTCACGGATACCTTGCCCGCCAATGTCACCCATCATTTGGTCAAAACGGGTACGGCCCAGGTTTTGAAGTAGAGTGACGTAAACAGCCTGAGAGCAATCGTCATGCATTTGCACAGGGATACCAGCTCGAAACCAGGCGCGACTCAGATATTTGTTGAGTTGGAGAAGCCCTGCTTGCGTATCGGCTGGATTAAGAACAACGGGTGACGCGGAAGGCTTGATTGTCGGCAGATTGGCGGGAGCGTTTCGGCTCAGAATGTCCGCGAGGTGAGCGTCGGAAAGCGCCTCGTCCCAGGCGAACTGACCAGCCGAGAGTTCCGGTTTCGGAGGCGGGCTATCATCGCGCAGGTCGCGCTCGACAAGCAGGTTGGGAAGCGACTGGACGGCGCTGCTCAGAAGTCGAAGGGCTTCGAGTGCCTCAACCGTCGGGCGGTACGAGCGTCGCTGTTTTCGCTCCCGAACACTGCTCACCGTGACGGACCTCCCGTTTCGACGGCCTTTTAGCCTGTCCGGACTCGATCCGGCAGACCACCGTTTTCCGATTAACGCCCGGACACTCCAGCGGCCGGTTCCCACTCCATACGACGCAGCGACGCTGACTGTTAAGACGCCGGCGATCGCTTCACTCTCAAACAATCATAGAACGTCTAAAACCGCCGACCACCCTCGGGTCGCCAACCTAAACAAAAACCCGGAAACCATCGAGTCCAATTCTCACTCGACAACTACATAATATGATGCTTGCAATCTAAGTCCATAGGGAGTCATTTTTCGCTCCTCGCCTTTTTTCGCTCTGCTTTACAGAAATACGCCTCGATGGCGGAGTTCCCAGACCGACCCAACGCGGCAGAGACTATTAAGCGATGAAGCGACCGTCGGGCACAAAGATATGATCGCGAAATCCTGGTGAGACGGACACCCAATATTATTATTGGCTCATGATGGGTTCCGGGGTGGTGGGTTGAAACTTCGCATTGAGAGGCCTAATCAGGCTGCCACGGGTTGTACTTAACCCTTTTACTAGCCTATGCTTGCGTCACACAGGTTGAGTACAACCCGTGGCATCCAATGGCTGCCTTTCTTCCACCACCCCGGAATCCATCATGAGCCATATTATTTTGAAGAAAAGTCATTCATGACGTTAGCCATCGCCTGCACGGCGGAAAGACCCCAAAACGCACGTCGCTCGGCCTGCCAGGGTGAGCTACTTCGTTGGATTCACGATGATCGCACGTCGGAGCGACGGTTCGCGTGAATTTGTGAGTGAGGCCGGCTTTGCTTTCAAGGCACGGTCTTAGACCATGAACGAGCGTGATCGCTGACGCGCAAATCCGAAGCAAATGATGGTGGCAATCGTAGCGACCCGATGTGTATGATGAAAGCCGGGGACGGACTCCAGGCTCAGCGATGGAGGTGCGGACGTGGGAACCACCATTGTCATCGCCGACGACGACGACGATCTGAGGGCGATTTATGCAGGTGTATTGCGGCACGTCGGGCACGTGGTCCACGAGGCGTCGGATGGCCGTGAGGCACTTGAACGGGTCGCGGAATTTCACCCTGCGCTTTTATTGCTTGATGTTTGGATGCCGGGGCTAAACGGGTTCGAAGTCCTTGACCGACTTCGATTTCTACCCGAGGCCTCCGGGATGAAGGTTGTCATGCTCTCGAATTTGGGGGACTCTGACGCCTTGCTCGAAGGCTATTCGGCAGGCGTTACCGACTACCTTGTGAAAGGTCTTTCGCTCGATGACCTTCTCACCCACGTCCGCCAGGCGATCGACGCCGAAAGTTTGACGGGAGAGCCCGTGTGATCGCGACCACGCGAGACTGATCCGGACCCGACATGCCAGACGAATATCAGGACAGTCTCGATTTTCTTTACAGCCGGTTGAATTACGAACGCCAAGGGATGCCTCGGCTTGCTGGTGAACTGCGCCTGGGCCGGATGCGACGTTTACTAAGGCGACTTGGTGACCCGCAGGACGCCTTCAAAATCGTCCATGTCGCGGGAACCAAGGGTAAAGGATCAACGTCGGCGATGATCGCCGCCGGGCTCACGTCCTCGGGGATGCGAACGGGGTTGTTTTGTTCGCCGCATTTGGATCGTCTTGAGGAACGATTCAAAATCGATGGCGTGGATGCGACCCCCGATCAATTCGTCGCTCTGATCGACACACTTCGGCCGATTGTCGCGACATTCGACGCCGAGGGGACCGCGAACGCACACCGTGGTCCTACATTTTTTGAGATCACCACGGCGATTGGCCTGCTTCATTTCGCGAGGTCAAACGCCGATGCCGTCGTATTGGAAGTCGGCCTGGGAGGCCGACTCGACTCGACCAACGTCATTCGTCCGGCTGTATCGGTCATCACAAATATTTCTTATGATCATGTGAAGCAGCTTGGCAACACACTTGGCGCGATCGCCCGCGAAAAAGCGGGGATTTTCAAGCGCGGTCGCCCCGCTGTGAGCGGTGAGATGGGCAGTGAGGCTAGAGGCGTGATCCGCAAAATCGCCAAAGAACGACGAGCCCCGTTCCGCGAGATCACCACCGACTTCCTTTTCGAATACGAAGCGCCAATGGCTCCCCTAAAGCGGCCGACGGCGGGGCGAGTTCATGTCCGAACCTGGAGGACCGACTGGGGGATGCTGGAGCTACCCCTTCTTGGTTCTCATCAAGCTCATAACGCCTCGGTCGCGCTTGCGACAATCGACGTTCTCGGAGAGCAGGGCATTGAGGTTGGGCGCGACGCTGTGATTCGGGCGTTTTTACACCTGACCTTTCCTGCGCGGGTCGAGGTTCTTGGCTCGTCTCCTTGGATCGTGATCGATGGTGCCCATAACTTGGCCTCGGCGCAGGCATTGGCCGCGACCCTGCGGGACTGTATCCCGCCCGTCTCCCGGACGCTCGTCTTCGGCACCACGCGCGAGAAAGACATGAAGGGACAACTTCGGGTCTTGTTACCGGGTTCCGATCGGGTCGTAGCCACCCAATATGTCGAGAATCCTCGAGCGGTTCCGCCCGGTGAAGTCGCCGAAGCGGTGGCGGAACTTGGAGGTCCCGCAGCGATCTTGACTTACCATCCCGCGGAAGCGATCGCCGCCGCCCGCGCGATCACTCCTCAAGAGGGCTTGATCTGTGTCACCGGTTCACTGTTTCTGGCGGCGGAAACGAGGGCATTGATTCGAGGGCAAGCGACGGCGGTGTCCGTGAACTAGAAAAGTCGAATAAAACCCCACGACCTCGCACGGACAGAAGGTGCGCCACTCACTTCCCCCTTGCCTATTTGCCCGTCTGTTCACCATCATCATTCCCTTGGCTCGAATAATCCCTTGGCTCGTGTTGTGTTTCAGTTTGGGAGATAAGGAATGAGCGGAACGACATGGATCAAAATAGGCGCTTCGCTCGGATTTTTCGCGGTGGCGATTGGGGCCTTTGGTGCGCATGGCTTGAAGGAACGGATGGAAAGCCTCGGAACCGCCGCTGCGTACAAGACCGGTGTTGACTATCATATGTTCCACGTCACCGCCCTCCTCGGGCTCGGATTGTTCTTGTCAACGCGAGCAAGCGGACCGACGACGGCCTCGACCGTTGCCGGTTGGTCGTTCGTTATCGGAATTCTTCTCTTTTCGGGAAGCCTTTACGCTTTGGCAATCACTGGGATCAAGGTTCTTGGTGCCATCACACCGTTGGGAGGCGTCGCCTTTCTTGTGGGGTGGATCGCTTTTGGACTCGCCGCTTCCTCCCCGACTCCGGCGTTACCTCAACCCTTTGCGCATTCGAACGTGTTCCACGACGATCTTGCTGGCGACACCACGTTGAGTGTGGAGACGAACCGCTGACTATGCCTCATCATTACATTGTGACCGTCACGGCCGCGGACCAAGTAGGCATCGTCCATTGCGTCGCGGGGACTCTTCGCTCCCGAGGGGGGAAAATCCTGGAGCTAAGTCAGACGGTCATGCGCGGGTATTTCACGATCATCCTTGAGGTCGAGTTCCCGGAGCGTGGCAGTACCAAAGCCCTGGCCGGAGCGCTCACCGCGGATGGCGAGCGTTTCGACCTGACGGTGGCCGTGATCGAGGCCAAAACGTCGAATCCGCCACCTCCTGTACCCGATGGCGAACGCTTTATTCTGACCGTCCTTGGCGACGATGCCGCCGGCAATATCCAAGGAATCGCGGGATGCCTTGCCGCTCGGGGCGTGAATATCGTCGACCTCCACGCCAGGGTCGAAGGGTCGCGGTTTTCTCTCGTGATGGAGGCGTATCTTCCCGCCGATCTCGCGCCCGGGGTCGTCCGGTCCGACCTTGAACAGTTCGGGAGCGAGCACGGCCTCGAAGCGTTTGTTCAGCATGAGAACATTTTCCTCGCGACAAGCGAGCCGAGCCCCGTTCGCGTCGGGCCGCCCCTTCGAATGCAAGGAGACGCCGTTGCACCGCACTGAGGATGTCCTCTCCACACTCGGGATGATTCGACAGCACAAACTCGACGTCCGCACGGTAACGATGGGTGTCGACCTATCGAGCTGTGCCTCTCCCGACTTGAAGGTGCTCTGCTCGCGGGTCCGCGATCGATTGTTGCACTTCGCGGATCGCTTGCGGCCGGTCTGCCAGGAGGTCGAACAGCGTTATGGGATTCCGATCGTGAACCGTCGGATCGCCGTCAGCCCGATCGCGAGTGTCGCCTCGGCCCACTCCGCCGAGGGCTATATCGCGCTCGCCCACACGCTCGATGCGGTGGCGAAGGAAGTCGAAGTCGACCTCGTCGGTGGCTTTTCAGCGCATGTTCAAAAAGGCTGGACCGAGGGGGCGAGGCGTCTGATCAGCACGTTGCCAGAAGTCCTCTCAACGACCCAGCGCGTATGCGCCAGCGTGAACGTCGGCACGACGGCGGCCGGGATCAATATGGATGCCATCCTCGCACTTGGTCATGTGTTGAAAGACGCCGCCGAGCGGACCCGCGCTCACGACGGATTCGGATGTGCCAAGCTCGTGATCTTCGCGAATGCTCCCAACGACAATCCCTTCATGGCAGGCGCATTCCACGGCTCCGGAGAGCCGGACTGCGTGATCAATATCGGAGTGAGCGGACCGGGCGTCGTGAAAGCGGCGGTTGAAGACCTGCTCGCTCATGCCACTGTGAATCCCACCCTCGGAGAGATCGCCGAGGAGATCAAGAGCACGGCGTTCCGGGTGACGCGCGTCGGCGAGTTGATCGGACGCGAGGTCGCGGCAAGACTTGGAGTCGCGTTCGGAATCGTGGATTTGTCCCTCGCGCCGACACCTCAGGTCGGGGACAGCGTCGGAGAGATTCTCCAGGCGATGGGCGTCCTCAAAATCGGGGCTCCCGGCTCAACGGCCGCCCTCGCTTTATTGAACGACGCCGTGAAAAAAGGGGGCTCTTTCGCCTCCTCGTCGGTCGGCGGGCTCTCGGGGGCCTTCGTCGCGGTGAGCGAGGACGCTGCGCTCGCCCACGCGGTCGAGATGGGTTATCTGACCCTGTCGAAGCTCGAAGCGATGACGGCGGTCTGCTCGGTGGGCCTCGATATGATCGCGGTGCCCGGAGACACCGACGCCGAAACCCTGGCCGGATTGATCGCCGACGAGGTTGCGATCGGCGTGATCAACCATAAAACGACCGCCGTGCGGGTGATCCCCGTGCCCGGCAAAGCCGCCGGCGATCGCGCGGTGTTCGGCGGGTTGTTCGGCGAGATGATGATCCTTCCCGTTCACGCGGCGGGAGGCTCCACTGCGTTCGTCCGGCACGGCGGTCGAATCCCCGCGCCACTGTCGAGCCTCAGGAATTGAGTGGCGAGAGGCTCAAGGGTTTAAGAAAACGACGGGGTTGACACGAAAAAATCGAGCGGATGACTCGATGTGTTTGCGTGTCAGCTTGCGTTTCCCTTTGAGGATCTCGGAAATCGTCGATTCCGCGACGTTTGTCGCGGAGGAAACTTCGGACTGTGAAGTTTCTCGGGTATCAATCAAGTGCCGAAGCATCTCCGCGTCCGAAACAGGTGGGATCGGGTGTGCCTCGGTCTCATATTTTTCCACAAGATCGCTCAAGACATCGAGATAGTCGTCTTCGTCAGGGGTGAGAACATCCTTGTCAATGAGCGAGTCGATCATCGCGATCGCGCGATCAAGTTCTTGCTCGGAACGAATCGGTCGGAAAAGTACGTCTTGAACGAGTTCGAGGTAACGATCCTTAACGCGGACGCTTCGTGTCTTTTTTGGAGTTGTTGGCCTGGACATGACCGGCTTCCTTTCAGGACGCGACGCGGCGATAAAACGATTCGCATCCTGTGAACTAAGTGGGGACACTCACGCCGCCACGACTTCGGCAAGCAACAACCGGGTCGCCTCTTCTCGCGGGTCTTCGAAAATCTGCTCCGGTGGGCCCGATTCAACGACGAGGCCCCCATCGATCACATGAACGGTGTTTGCCACCTGTCGAGCGAACTTCATCGCATGGGTGACAACGATCATGGTCAAACCGTCATGGGCTAGGTCGGTCATCACGGCGAGGACTTCACCGGTCATTCGGGGATCGAGCGCGCTCGTCGGTTCGTCAAACAGAATGGCTTGAGGCTCCATCGCCAATGCCCGCGCGATCGCGACGCGCTGTTGCTGCCCGCCCGAGAGTGCTTGTGGCATGGCATTAAGCTTGTCGAGAAGGCCGACGCGGTCGAGCAATCGGCGAGCGCGTTCAATCGCCTCAGCCTCGGAAAGCCCTAAGACATGTACAGGCGCTTCGATCACGTTTCTCAAAACGTTCTGATGCGGAAAAAGGTTGAAACTCTGAAAGACCATTCCGACACGCCGGCAAATCTGGCGGAGACAGTGGCTACGATCCGAGGCGCGCATCTCGACATGGAGAGTCACGCCATCGACCGCGATCGTCCCCCCTTGGAACCGTTCCAGGCCGTTCATACAACGGAGAAAGGTGCTTTTACCACCGCCAGAAGGGCCGATGACCGCCGCCACTTCGCCGCGATCGACCGAGAAGTTCAGCCCCTTCAAGACTTCCACAGTCCCGTGCCGCTTCACCAGTCCTTTCGCTTCGATCATGCTCATGCCAGTACACCTCCCTTGGAACCAAGGCCCGCGAGTCGACGTTCCGACCATCTTGAAAACCAGGATAACGGCAGGCTCATCGCCAGATACAATACCGACGCCGCAAGCGCGAACTCGAGCACTCCACCCGTGCTGTTCGCCAGGATCGAATACTGTTTCGTAAGTTCGATCAGGGTGATCACAGAGCAGACCGACGTATCCTTGAACATGGCGATAAAGTCGTTCGTGACGGGCGGAATGACGATCCTCACGGCCTGAGGCACGATCACTCGCCTCAAGGCGAGGCCTCTCGACATCCCTAGCGCGAGCGCCGCTTCCATTTGTCCCGTCGGAATCGCTTGCAATCCCGCGCGATAGATCTCGGCCTCGTATGCCGAGTAATTCACAGCCAGGCCGAGAATACCGGCTTGCCATGCCGAGAGATTCAACAAGTAAAAGAGAACATAAAGCTGGAGCATCAAGGGCGTTCCTCGAAGCAACTCGACATAGGCGGTGAGGAGCCACTTCAGAGGGAGAGGTCCATACAAACGCCCCAGGGCGACGGCGAGTCCGATCATCATGGCTAACGGCATCGCCGTCACCGAGAGTCCAAAAGTAACGAGCGCCGCCTCAAGCATCAGGGGTAGGTAGCGATCGAGCAGTTTCAGGCCGGTTGGTCCCGCGGCTCCACTGACATTTAGCGATCCGATCGAGAGACTCGCCAACTCGGTTTGCGCATCGTTCCAGATCCCGTAGCGCTCATAGAGTCTTTGCAAATCGCCGGATGCGATCATGGTTCCGATGCCCGCATCAACGGCGTCGCGAAGCGTCTCGTCTCCTTTTCGGAAGAACATGACATAGAACCCCCGACCGACCGGCTCACCCGCCAGTCGTAGGGCGGGGAACCGCGCCCGATAGAACGTCGCGGCGGGAAGGTCCTGAAGCGTCGCGTCAATCTGACCGTGACTGGCGGCTGTCATGGCGTCGGTCGCGCCGTCGAAACGAACAACCTCCACATATTCGCCCCCCTGCTCCGCCGCGAAGACATCGGCCGATGAGGCGACAAGCACGCCGACGCGCCACTTTCTACCGTCGTTTCGCGGAGATTTGAGCGAATTCCAGGAAGCGAGCGGACCAATCTTCGGCACCATGAGCTGAAGCCGATAGACATAGTACGGGCGAGTGAACAAGTAATCGCGCGCGCGTGTTTCAGTCCACTCGTATCCGTTGACGACAAGGTCGACGTGCCGCGAGTCAAGATTCTGAAGCAGTCTGTCCCACTGGCCTTGCGAGAACTCTGCGCGGACCCCAAGTGTCTTCGCGACCGATCGCATCATCTCGACTTCAAACCCGGTGACATCCCGAGGCGCTTCGGGATCGGGGAAAATATAGGGTCCGCCGCCCTCCTTGTCAGAGCCGTAAACAAGGGCACCGACGGTTTTGACCCGGGCGAGAGCGTCGACATCTGAGGAGTGATCGCAGGCGGACAACGTCAGCAACGCGACCCCGACGAAAAGCCGAAGGTGTGGCGGTCGAGAAGCAAATGCTGGCGCTTTCGCCGGAGAATCGCCTGAGTGCAAGGAATTGCCAGTCTCGTCGAGGGGAGAGGAGCCGGCGTCTGCTTCCATCAAGTGACCTCTTTCTTTGCGGGATCAGTGAGAGTGGAATGAAGGACTCGACTCCAAAAGTGAAGAGTCAAGATCGTGTCTGAAAGATTGTCGCGGTCGATCGAATCGCGGGTTTCGAATCGTCCGTAATTACATTATCATTTCTTTATTTTAACGTATCGAAGTGCCAGAATTGGAACCCGATTTCGACACGCTTTGAGTGTCACGAACCTTCAAAGGAATTGGCGTTTCGTTTGCCGACGTGAGAGACTCGGTGGGCGGAGAGAATACGGGTAGGTTCACCCAGCGATTCCGATCGGACGAATGACGCAAGCTCTCACTCAAGACGTCCGCCACGCCTTCGCTGAAGATCGCCGCGCCCTCCCGGTCGAGGTGGGCCCCGTCGACGAACTTCCGGACGGGATAACATGATCGGCGCGCGTCGATCACCGTGAGCCCTTGAAAACGCTCGGCGGAACTCCGAAGCAAACTCGTGAAAGTCGAGTCAAGCCCGCGGGCGTCGCGTTTGGCCTGAATTTTGGGATTAAGAGGAGGCGCGACCCAAAAAACGGGAATCTGGTTCTTCTCGGCGAGCTCCAGAAACCGTTTCACGTAAACCAAATTGAGGATGTCGAACGGCACAGGGGTGTCATGCACATAGGCACCCTCGTCCCAGGGCGACTCGATGGATTCGATCGAGGGGTTGACGGGGTTCGAATTCGCTCCGCGATCGGCGCTCCATTGGGACAATGTGGAGAAGTTCGCCAACCGCTGGTCGATCGCCTTCCCCGCGAGTGCCGATGAGACATATTGGCGGATTCCCCATCGTTCTTTCAGACTTCGAATGGACTTGTGAGTCAGGAGCTGCGCAAAAAACGAGGAAGACTTCATGGTTCTCGCGAAATCGACACATTGCCCAAAGTTCATCTCGCTTGAGAATCCAGGGAGAACGATGCTGGGATGGATCGTGAGCATAGTTGGCTTAAAATCGACGATGATCGCGGAGGGTTTCGGCTCGCGTGAGATGGCTTGCTCGAACATATAATACGTCATCGGCGCAGTGGCACCGTTGATTGCAAGGTTAAAAGTCTTGCGTCCTGACCGTTTCTCGATCACGCGAGGTGAAATGCCGGCCTTGATCTGGCTGTCCCCCATCGCGAATACTGACGAATCGCGAGATTCCGTATAAATCGCTTGATGAGAGTGTGTGTACCCGATCGTAACGGCTGAAGCGAGATCGAGACTATGCTGGGAAACCGCACCTTCGACCAAGATCAGGATGGCCAGGGCCCCAAGAATGCCCCAAGGCGCTGAGGCCAAAAACCTTCGAAGCCGTCGTTCGGCCATCGTTGCCTCCTTGCACTTGCCAACCCGATGCGGTTTGCGATGAGGCGGTCATCGGAATTGGCGTATGGCGAATTGGACGGAATTTTGAATGAACGTCTTTCGCGGACGTTCCTGGTATTTCCATTCGTATCGATCAGTCGGAATTTATCGATCATCCCCCGCCGTCCGTCATCGTCCCGATCGAACAGGGGTTGATCAGGGGGTTCGGAATCGACGAACTCTTCGGACCCTTCGGCGGACCGAGCGCGAGGCTCTCGCACTTCGGAGTCGCGTGTATCGCCCCACGAGAAATCGATGCCCGCGCCAATGGACGCGGTTGTTCATGATCGCGTCGAACCAGACCGGGAGCAGAAGCAAGTCTTTGATCGGGCTGATAATCAAATGGCGGAACTTCGGAAAGCTTCCGCGAAGCCAATAGGTTTGAAGCGCGTCTCGCGTGATCCCCAGACCGATCAAGACCAGGAGACCCCCCCAGGCGATTCCCGATTCGCCCGACAGTGCCCAGACAACTCCCACGGCGGCGAGGTTCGACATAGGCTCGGCGATAAACGCGGGAAGTGCCATCTGTCGGCGAATCTTATACCAGCGCGAGTGCCGGTTCAGGAACCATTTGAACCCTCGTGAGTGATTCACGTTCTCGATGACGTGATGGCTCAGTCGAAGCGTGTAGCCCGCCTTGCGGATGCGGACACCGAGCGCCTGATCTTCGGCGAGCAAATTGCGAACGCCCGCGAATCCTCCTGCCGCCGCAAGCGCCTGCACGGGCATCATCATCGACTTCCCGACCACGCACGTCACGCCGGTCAATTCGGCCATCGCAACGCCACCAGCGATGAAACCATTGAGCTGGAGGTTTTCCAGCACCGCCCCGATCTGCTGCTCCTCGACCCCGACGAAAATGTTACTCACGAGTCCGACGTTGGGCTCGGCCAGATAACACGCGGTCTCCCGCAGATAAGAAGGTCTGACCCGGACGTTGGAATCACTGATCAGAATGACGTCATGCTTGCGAAGGTGGTCCATCGCGGCGAGATTTTCGATCTTCGGGTTCAACCCAAAGGCCGGTGTTCCCACCGAAAGCACCGCGTCCTGGTTTGGGAATTCGGCCAGGAGCTTGTTGACGATCCTGATCGCCGGGTCACTCGCGTCGGCGACTCCGAAAATCAGTTGATAGACGGGGTAATCGAGTCGAAAAAAGCTCCGAAGGTTATCTTCGAGCCCCTCGTCTTCGCCTTTGAGCGGCTTGAAGATCGTAACGGAGGGTGTATGGTTCGGGAGGTTTTTTCGTCGCCGCGTGACCCAAAGGAGTGAAAAAAAAGACGCTAACGTCGAGGCGACCGCCACGACGGCGACCATCCCGAGCAGCGTGTTAGTGGTGACCGAAGAATGAGTCATGGTAAGGTCATCCTTGGCGAACCCGTCCCACACGTTCAAAATATTCACTCGTCCAATTGGGGGGATCTCGTCTTCGACTCTCAAAAGGATACGTTCGCGCAGGTCGGTCGGTGCGAGTTGTGAGGTGATTTGTCAGATTTTGGAACGACTCAAGTCACGATCAAGGCCGCTCCGGCTCCATTCTCAAAATCATGTCGCCCTGGCAACAGGGGCAAATCTGTGGGAAACGTACGCTTATTGTGCAAATGTCACAATAGTATTCGGGAGTTCTAAGCTTTCCTTCATCCTCAATTTTAAACGACATCACCTGAAAGTAAGGAAGACCTGGATGGATTCTGCCAATGATTCGTGTTTTGCGATGTCGGAGACGGTCGTCTTCGAACAAAGCACGGCTGGCATCGTCTGAAAGAAGGGGGATGATCGCACCATCGTCCGCCTTAAGGACCGCTTGCCGGGCGATAGGTGGAGAGTCGAAGGCCAGTCCGGTTGACTTCAGCGCCTCGGGGAGCAAGACCACTTTACCGGTGATGGTCACCAACTCGGGTTTGGAAACCGGTCCGGCAGCTATCGTGAGGGCAATCGTCAGAGCGATCCCGCACAGCAAGGACCGTGACATCCCGGAAGTCTCCTGAGAAACACTGCTTGCGAAAATTTTAGACCCTGCTTTCGGACACCCCTGATTATAACCTGTCGGGTTTTCCCGACCAAAGGAAATCGCTATGATGCCTGGAGATCGATCGCTCTTCGCACTCCGGATGCGGTTGCTATCGTCAGAAGGCTCCGGCATTTCTGGGGAAAACCGATGATGCTCCAAGGCTTTTACCCGAGACTGCTCTGGCTGACGCTCGCGCTTCTGACAACGCCGGCAACGACCGGGTATTGTCAGCAGACCACGGCTCCCGAAAAGGAAGACGACTCCGCCGCACCTCGCAAACGGATGGTTCAGCGGCATCTCATCGAGCGAGGGATCAAGGACGAGCGTGTTCTCGACGCCTTCCGAACGGTTCCCCGACACAAGTTTTTACCTCCGGAAACCCGCAGGCTCGCCTACGACGACGAATCGATCCCGATCGGAGAAGGGCAAACGATCACGCCTCCCTTCGACGTCGCGTTCATGACCGAGTCGCTGCGACCCAAGTCCACGGATAAGATTTATGAAGTCGGTACCGGGTCCGGTTATCAAGCCGCGATCCTCTCCAGACTCGTAAAAGATGTTTACTCTGTGGAGATCCACAAGCCGTTGAGCGAGCGGGCCACAAAGGTTCTAGAAGAACTGAATTACACAAACGTTCACACACGTCATGGAGACGGTTATGCAGGCTGGCCCGATGCAGCACCCTTTGACGCCATCATCGTGACGTGTGCTCCTCAGGACATCCCGCCGCCGCTTGTCGCTCAATTAAAAGAGGGGGGCCGGATGGTAATCCCGTTGGGAGATCGCTTCAACCAAACGGTGCATCTTATGATCAAGAAAAATGGCAAGCTCGAAGATAAAGTGCTGCGGCCCACCCTCTTCGTCCCGATGACCGGTCAGTCTCAGAAAGAATCCGCCGAGAAAGCCCAAGCCAAGTCCGCTTCCAAGAACGTCGAGGAGAAGAAACAGCCGTGACCAAGGTTGCGCGAGTTCGGTCTTCAGCCTCATTCGCCCTGGCATTCGTCTCGGTATTCGTGGGCCTCATTTCCGTCGGACGTGCGCTCGGGCAGGATGCGGACCCTGATCGTTACGTTGTCCGCACTCCGCCGCCGGCGGGCGAGGACTTCGAGACGGACGAAAACAAAGACGGCGTCCCCGATGGCTGGTACAACGCGCGTGACGTGAAACTCGTTACGGAAGGCGGAGCCGTCCAGCCGCATTTCATCAGGTTTGAATGCTCCAAGCCGGGTCGACCTGCACGGTTGAGCCGCGCCTTCGGTATCGATGGCAAGAAATTCGAGGCCATCGTCATCGGGCTTTGGGTCAGGCTCGACCAGATTCAGACTGGCGAACGGCTCGGCGAAGAACCTGGTCTGATGATTGACTTCCTTGGCGATCAGCTTCGGCAACAGACGCGCGGGTCGATGGGTCCCTGGACCGCAAGGAACATGGGTTCCGCGAATTCGTGGACGCGCGTTTCGAAGAGAATCCCCGTCCCACCGGGAACTAAGGACGCAATCATGTCGATCGGGCTGCTGGGCGCGACCGGCGTGCTCGATATCGACGGGTTCACCTTCGATTTGATCCCCTTGGGAGGTTCACCCACCACGAATCTCATCAGGAACCCCGGCTTCGAGCTGGGTGATCCTGAACCGAACGGCTGGATCGTCGATAATGGAGCCCGACGGAGTTCCAACGGTTATCGATCGCATTCCTCGCTTGAATTGGCGAAATCGGGCGCGAGAGCCATGTCGGGACTGGCCCTGCCGGTCGACCGGTTTTCGTCGATCGAGGTCTCGGCCGTCGCCAAGGCCGCGAACCTGAGAGGTTCGGGGGGGGCGGTCGGACGGATTTTCTTTCTCGACGCCATGGGTGGAATCCTCGAAGAATCTCGCAATGGAATCCGGGTATTCCTATGGTCGGGGTCGTCGGATTGGCATCTCGATCGCTCGGCGATCCCCGTTCCCCGAGGTGCGGAGCGCGCCGTTCTTCAGTTCGAAAAACTTGACGGTGCAGGTTCGATCAAGCTCGACGATATCAACGTGACCGCATCTCCCGATGCGGAGGCCTCGACATGGAATCCTTACCACGTCGAGGTCGATACGGCGTCGTGGCTCCCGGTCAAGTCGTCGACAGGAATCGCCGCGGGCTCGGCGCTGGATTTCTCGTTCTTGCTCGATGGTCCTGCCGGCAAAAATGGGCGGGTGACTGTCAAGAACGGGCATTTCGCCTTTGAAAAGGGTGGTCGGTCAAGATTTTTCGGA
>JAYVYS010000724.1:0-2321 GCA_043784005.1 Isosphaeraceae bacterium | reverse complement strand
TGACTTCATCGGCGATCGGGAAGGATTTCAAACGGCCCAGGTCCGTTGGGCTCAAAACCGAGAAGGAACTTACGGGGCGTTGGGATGTCGCGAATTCCGTCTTAAGGTGTTCGATTTCCGAGGTCGTGGGATTGGCCGGCTGAAACGGGTTCATCAGGGATTGGGTCAGTTCTGAGCTTGGGTCCGTAAGCGAAAGCAGGCGGCGAGGTTCCAGTAGTTCGAGTTGCGGGCGCGCGCGACGAGACCTGGCAACCTGCCCTTCCCGCGACCGGGCAGGCAGGAGACGCGCTGACAAGTCATTTGTCTCGCGGCACTTCCGTAACATCGTGCTTGGAAATCCGAGGGAGCTCGTCGATCGATGCCTGGAACATCCTAAGGGACGTGGATCGCTGCCTACCATGACAACGAAAATCGGATGTCGATTCCGACACAAATCTAAGTTGAGACTGAAAGATTTCAGGGAAAAGCGAGATCCGTCGTGACTTTTGATCAGAAGCTCAAGACCGTGATTCGTCCGAATCGTCTCGAATTTCTAAGAATTCGCTGACAAAGCCGTTAAGCTAGGCGTAAAGGCAGATCCAAAAGCTCATGCTCGATCTCACGACGACCTTGAGGCGGCCGCTTGCAAACGCACAAGCAAAAGGCAACTCCGAATGAATTCGGAACCAAGGAACGAAATCCGAAGCTTGGCTGTCCAAGCGGAGGGGATGTCTGGGAGTTTGCCCTCGGGCGGGGTGGGTGGAAGTGTTTTTCCAGATCGATCGACCGGAGGTATCTGGCATGCGAATGGAAATGGTTTCGGGCACGCCGCGACGAACCATCTCGGCACTGGTACTGGCCTTTTTGAGCGTGGGGCTTGTGCGTAGCGCATCCGGGGCTGAACCCGGTCCGGGAGCGTCGCCAAGTAAGGGGGCGGCTCGTCGTGCCGTCGAGATTGCCGCACCCATTCTCCCCGCCGAAGTGATGGCCGCACTTCAAGAAGGCCGGTTTGCCGAGGCGGAGACGCTGCTCCATAAGGTGCTTGCCGCAGCCAAGAATGCTGAGGATCGCGGCTACGACGCCCTGATTCTGGCAATTACCCAGAGGCTCGCCGGTAATCTCGACGCTGCGCGGACAACACTTCGCGAGGCGCTTGACGCCGCGCCAAAGGGTCCTTGGACGGCCAAACTTCGTCTCGAACTTGCGGGAATTGAACTCGCCGCGGGCCGGGTCGGAGAGGCGGAGGCTCTCGCCAGGAATCAGGCCGAAGTTCTCCTGGCGGGCGATCGAAAAGACCGGCTTGCCGAGGTCTATCACGCCTTCGCCCGCCGTCTCCTTAAGCCCGATAATTCGATCACGCCGGCCGATCCCAAGGCGGCTTATGACTTGCTTGCCCAGGCCCGATCGCTCGCGAAAGGAGAGACTTTGCGCGCTCGCCTGCTGTTCGCGATGGCCAAGGCCGCGCGGGCTGGAAACGACCATGCGCGCGCCATCGTCGAGTTTCAGAAGTACCTTGCCGACTATCCAAAGGGAATCGACCGGCTTGAAGCGCGGTATCAACTTGGTCTTTCGCAGCAGGCGGTCGGACAGGTTCTCACCGCGAGATTCACCTGGTCAGACCTTGCCCGTGAACTTGAAGACCCGCGAGTCGTCGCTTCGAAGGAAGTCGAAGATGTCCGCGCGCGGGCGATGTTCGCGATCCCCACGACCTACGGAATTCCCAGTCCGGCGGACGACACTGCTCTGAATCTGGGTGTCGCGTCTCTCCGACGCTTTCTCGCGGCCTATCCCGCCCACCCGCTCGCCGTGAAGGCTGCATCGCGGATCGGGATTTCATATCTGAATCGTGGGAAAAGCGAAGAGGCGCTCGCCGCGTTCACCTCGTTTTTGAAAGAGGAAGGATTCCGTCTCGAAAACGACGAGGCGAAGCGGGATTTCTCGCAACTGGCCATGACCGCGACCTTCCAGGTCGGCCAGGTGCTTCAAGGACAACAGAAGTTTGATGAGTCGATCGCGGCGTGGAAAGGCTATTTGTCCAAGTATCCGAACGGAGGGCAGAGCGCGGATGCACAGCGAGCGATCGTTGACACACAACTCTTGATCGCCGCCGAGCACCTTGCCCGTGAACGCTATGACGAAGCGCGCGCCGCATGGCAGGCGTTTGTGAGCCAGAACCCGCTCGATCCGCGCGTCCCGGCCGTCCTCTTCCAGGTCGGAGAAAGTTTCCAGACCGAGAAGAACTTTGATCGAGCGATAACCATGTGGGAGCCTCTCCTCAGTAAATTTCCCAACAGCGAGCCCGCGGCGCACGCCCAGTTCGCGATTGCCGCGATTGAAGAGAC
>JAYVYS010000723.1:0-13558 GCA_043784005.1 Isosphaeraceae bacterium | reverse complement strand
CCGGTCATCATCGCGCTTGTGTTCGGCCTCTTCGTCTGGCGCAGTCCCGCGATACCGCTTGAGGCATCGAAGCTCACCGTCAACGAGGCCCCGGCGCTCGTGCGTCGTCTCGCCGGCGAACTCAAGCCCAACGATGGAGTCATCACGGAACTCCCCTGTGATGGACCCCTCCGATACTACATGATGCTCAATGGCCTTGGCATCGAACCCCTCCACGACTTCCGCGTCCAGCAAGCCTCACGACTTTTTCTCGTAGTCAATCGCCCGAGCGGACAGACGGTCCAGTCGGTTCTTGAGGCGAACAGCATACGTCTCCCCGCGGAAAGCGCTCCGCGGCTCGTCGAAGATTTCGGACGTTCCGCCCTCTTTGTGATTGAGGCCCGGGTCTCGAACTAACAGGAATGAACAAGAATACAGTCGATCGAGATTTCGATTAATTTCAAGATTTGCGATGTTTTCTTGAAAGCGAGAGGTCACAATCGATCAACTTGAATCGCGAGTGAGATTTTCATCGCTGAATAGTGCTTGAAACTAAAACGTCTCAGTCACATTGATCACGGTAACCGTCGCGAATGGGTGGACCGGTTTGCTATCAACGGTAAGGATCGTAATGCTGGCTGTGCGGGTCAATCGAGAACGTCGCCAACCTACCATGTCTCGTCGCGAGTGACCGGATTGAGCGAGAACTGCTGATTCAGGCACCAGTCAGTCGCCACGTAGTGAATCTTTCCGCCAGGATGGCTCACTTCGTCCCTATCATCTACTGAGGTGCGACATGCCTCCTGCCGAGACGTTCAACCGCAAGAGTTCGATGCATCTTTCGCTTCCCCGACCACGTCCCATGGCCATAGTCGCGGTTTCGGCAGTCGCTCACGGGGTCCCTTGACCCGTCGAGTTCGACAGAAGCGCCAACCTCAAGTCGGAGAACCTCACATTCCACGTGACCCCCTTATATAACGGGTCTCGGTCGTCTGCGGGCGGGTCGAGCGAATTGACCGTGACGATGACCTACGCAGACGGTTCCGTCTCGACATCGACAGTCCCGTTTCAGGAAACGGCATTCATCGAATTGTGAGCGGTAGTGATCCGCGAGTGTCGATGTCCAGACCTACAACCAACGAGAATTCCTCCCATGGCGAAGCTTAAACCTATCAGCAAGATCCATCCACAAGTTCACTTCCGGCAGAACAAGTGGACCTGGTTCAGTATTTCCGGAAAAAACTTCGATGATGTGGCGGATGTCTCTGTCACCTTGGAGGCGACGGTTTACACGACTCCGGGAAACGTCGATTTTACAAAAGTTGTTCCCGGAAAGCGGATTGCGATCGGACTCCTACCCTCAACCGCGCCAGCGTTGCATCATTTGTCAGGATCTTCGGATATGACAATCACATTGACATATGATACAGGATTGTCGGTGTCGATGGAATCGGTCACTGTCGTTTTTGAGCCATGAGCCCGAATCGCAATCGGCCCTCTTTCAAAGCGCGAAAACCCTCGACGTTTCATCCCCAACCCCCCTAGGAGGAGCAAAATGGCCATTATGCCCGTACCCAGTTCGCCAACGAAATTTCACCCTCATCTCAAAAAGGGGCAGTTGGCGACGTTGTTTCTAGAGGGAACCAAGTTCCAGGATGTGAAAGGCGCGGTTGTCCAATTTGATGGGAAGACATACACGGCGTCAAACGTCATCGCGGTTTCCGGTCACCCTTTGAGGATCGAGTTCACGCCCACTCACGATCCAATTAGGGAGGATAAAAGTGGTAAGTTGCGCGGCTCCTCCGATCTGACGATCACGCTGACTTACAACGACAAGCCGCTTAATGTACCGGCGGCACCGGTGTACTACGCAGATTAGCGAGGGCAACGGCTCCGCGATCATCCGATTTCAGCCTCAAGGCAACCTGGTTGAGCGAAGCCGCGGTACGGAGTGGCTTAACGTGGTCCGTCGATGCGCGACCAGCGACGCGAGGCGCGCCAAAGTCGATCCCGTACCGCGCGCCACGCTTCGGTCTCCGGTGGTAAGACAACCTGGATGACGTCGAGTTGACCTGAGTCCCAAGAGTGAAGAGTCTCGTAGAGGCTGTGCGCCGCCTCTTGAGGGTCGTGCCATTCGACTCGCTTGGTTGGATTTCCGATATCCTCGGGGACATGATGTCCGACAACGATCAACCCGATCGATAGTTCCAACGGCCAGGACTCTTTTACAAGTCGCGTCCGTTCCACAACGTGAACCGGCGTCCTCGGCGCATAATGAATCTCCATTTGTCCAGGACTTGAATGGACTCCTCCTGAATCAAGAGGTTGACCGGATCCAACCTTCGTTGTGATTTCCCCGTCGAGAACCTGGCGAAGCTGGTCAACGGTAATCGCACCGGGACGGAGGATTTCGGGAGGGTCGGTGGTCAGGTCGAGTACCGTCGACTCGATGCCTATGGGAGTGGGACCGGCGTCGAGGATCATGGCGATTCGGTGATCAAGATCCTTCAGAACGTGTTCGGCCCGAGTCGGAGAGATTCCCGTCGAACGATTTGCGCTCGGTGCCGCCAGCAAGAGACCGGCCCGTCGAAGTAGCACGCGGGCGACCTCGAAATCGGGGACTCGAATCCCGACGGTATCATGACCGGCAGTCACCACATCAGGGATGATCGTGGATCGCGGTAAGACGAGGGTCAGCGGACCTGGCCAGAATCGATCGGCCAATTTGGCGGCGGAGATCGGCCAACGGGAAACCGCTTTTCTAACCGCGTCCACATCGTGGCCGTGGACGATCAGCGGGTTGTTCGCCGGTCTGCCTTTGGCTTCGAAGATACCGGCGACAGCGGCGGGATTGGTCGCGTCGGCACCGAGGCCATAGACAGTCTCGGTGGGGAAGGCGACCAGGCCTCCTTTGCGAAGGAGTTCCGCCGCTTGGTCGATGATGGCCAGGTCGGGATCATCGCGATCGACCGAGAGATACCGGGTTGGCTGGCTCACGTCATTTGTGGGGGTGGCTGGATTTCTTTCGCGAGGCAAGTCCGGTCGGTCCACCTTGTTTCTCACGATCATGGTAAGCTGCGGAAAGTGCTTCGTACATTCCCTCACGACGATCGTACAAACGCTTGAGCGGACGGGGTTCGCAGCGGGCCAGGGCGTACGCGGTCAAAAGCGGTAGGGCGATCGTGATGTCGGTATAGCAGGTCACAGAATCCGGGAGTTTCTCAGGATCGATCTTTCCCCAGGTCATGGCCTCTTGTGCCGTCGCGCCGGAGAGCCCCCCCGTGTCGGGGCGGGCATCGGTGACCTGAAGGAAATAGTCGTGGCCGGACTCTTGTAAGCCGAGCACTTCTTGGATCTGGGGTTCAGTCTGAAGGATGAAATTCTTCGGGCTTCCTCCGCCCAGAATGAGCACGCCGGAGGCTCCTCCAGAGCGTTTGGCGTCGTAGACAATCGCGGCGGTCTCATTCACGTCGCGCAGGGGGTCGATCGCGAGCTTATTTCCCGCGAGGCTCGCCGCGGCGAGGTTCATTCCGATCGAGCTATCACCGGGGCTAGATGTATAAACAGGAACCCCGGCCTCGTAGGCCGCGGCGAGGAAGCTATTGCCGGGCTTGCCGCCCACGGCCTCCGATCGCGCGTGAAGGTATTTGCCGATCAGATAGTGGAATTCAGCAGTCCCCATCGTGTGCGCGAAGGAGTCGTTTTGGATGATTTCGCGATAAAAAGCGTCGGTATCCAGAAGCGTCTTGTAGTCAAAGACGATGTCATAAATCCGGATGATATCGTGCTCTCGGAGTTCGAAGTCGTCAAGACCGGGATGGCTCTGATGAAGAGGTAAGTCGAGGGCATAGTGCGTGTCGTGATAAAGATTCGCACCTGTCGATACGACCCAATCCACGAAACCCGCCTGAATGAGGGGAATCAGGCAACTCATGCCGAGCCCGGCCGGAGTCAAGGCTCCTGAAATTGTAAGCCCGACGGTGCTATCAGGCTGGAGCATCTTTTTGGTGAAGACCTGGCAGACCTCGCGGAGGCGACCGCTGTTGTAGCTCAGAAACGTCGAATCAATCAGATCGGCCGCCGTCATCGCGCCCGAAACAGGGGGTGGCGCGATGCGATGCTTGCTCACTTTATGAAGAAAATCCATGAGAAAGCCTCCAACAAATCAAACAGCAAGCCGCCTCCCGCGACGGGGCGGGCGGCCATCCGTGGGCAGCCGAGCACGAATCAACGACCGGACAGCCTTGAACTCATACCGCGCGTCAGTCGGCGATGAGACTTCGAGGCAGGTCGTTCGGCTCGGTTCAATGAAGCAGAATGGCTGCGGCGACAACCGTGGTCCAGAGTCCGTCCTTGTGACCGATCGCGGTCGCCGTCACTTCTTTGGTTCGGTAGATGACGTCGGCGATCTTCCAGATCTCGCGCTTCTCGTCCCATGAGCTATCGGGGTTGAATTCGACGCCGAGGACGGTCGCGAGCATCTCGGCCGCGAGATCTTCGGCATAATCGGCCGCCGTCTTCGTGGTCTGACCGTACGCATGGTGTTCGGACAGATAACCGAACTGGCTGGCATCCCGAGGAATCGCCACGCCGACGCTTGCCGCGACCAGCCGATTCGGCTCAGCGGTGGCGCATTCGCTCATTACGCAGTGGACGATTTGACCGGGCATCAACTCTTTCAAGCCCTCCGCGATGGTCGTCTCCTCGCAATGCGGCGGGAAAATACTGGAGACGCGCACCAGGTTGTAACAGGCAATACTCGCGTCACGCAGGGCGAGCTCAAAAGACGTGAGTTTTTCGCGGTGGGTTCCCACCCCTTTGGTGAAGAAGAGCTTTTTGGGTACGTACATCGTGTTCGCTGACACCTCCCGACCCGCCCGTCTTGAAAGGACGCGGCGGGCTCATTCGCCCACGTTGATCAAACCCCCGAACGGCGCCCGTCCGATACTGCCGTCGCGGCGACGAACTGGCCATCGCCCCAATCCATCCGTCGCCCAAAGACTAAGGAATTCGCCCACGGGCTTCAAGACCTGTCGGAGCCCGAAGACGTTCAAAACCCGCATTCCGCTCAACCCGATTTCGATGCGATCCTTCACAAAGAAACTAAGACAATAAAAACGCCCCCGGTCGTTCCGGAGGCGTCTTAACAGTTCAACGAGGATGACGGGGCTCGAACCCGCAACCTCCGGCGTGACAGGCCGGTGCTCTAACCAATTGAGCTACATCCCCAGTCCTCTTATCGTAACCAGTGAGAGATTATTTCTACCCCGAGTTCAGAGGGAAGTCAAGGGTCGCCAGGGGTTGCCGTGCCGAGTACACACCGTTAGTCTGATTCGGGTTGAACGAGGTGCGTCTTCAAGCGAATTGGGGTTTGAGGGAGTCTCGCATTGCAGATCACCAGAGCCGTTATCACGGCAGCAGGCCGCGGGGCCCGGCAGTACCCCGCTTCGGACACCGTGCAGAAAGCGATGCTACCCCTGGTGGACCGAGACGGCCTCACTAAGCCGGTCCTGCAAATCATCGCCGAAGAGGCGATTGAGAGCGGGATCGAGGAGATCTGCGTCGTCAGCGCACCGGGCGACGAAGTCATTTATCGTCAGCACTTCCGCTCCTATGCCGAGAATCTTCGGTCATCGTTTAAAGGCGTCGATTGGGCCGAGGAGCAGGCCCGGCGTCTGGTGGAACTGGAGCAACGGCTCCACTTCGCGGTCCAGCCCGAGCCGCACGGTTATGGCCACGCCGTCTGGTGTGCTCGGTCGTTTGTCGGTGGAGGGTCGTTCTTGCTCCTGCTGGGAGATCACCTCTACATCTCCCGAGAATCGCGACGTTGTGCGCGCCAGCTTCTCGAGCTCGCCGCCGAGGAAGGCTGTGCCGTCTCCGCCGTTCAAGCGACTCGTGAGCACTTGATCCATCATTACGGAACACTTACGGGAAAGCGCCTGGCATCTCGTCCCGACGTCTATGTGATCGAGGAAATCATCGAGAAGCCGAATCCGACACTGGCCGAGCTGAGACTTCAGGTTCCGGGACTTCGGGCGGGACATTACCTCTGTTTTTTCGGGATGCACGTGTTGACCCCGGTCGTCTTTGACCTTCTTAACGACATGGTCGGCCGCGACGTGCGCGAAGGGGGTCAGATTCCACTCACCACCGCGCTCAATGCCTTGGCCCGTCGCGAGAAGTATCTGGCTCTGGAAACCCGCGGGGCTCGACACAATCTCGGCGTCAAATTCGGCGTCGTTGATGCCCAGATCGCACTGGCGTTGGCCGGGGTCGATCGTGAACGGATGCTTGCCGGATTGCTAGAATCGGTTGTCAGGATCGAGCAAGGCTGAGACTGGCGGATGGTCCCTCGGAACCAAGGAATCGCAAGGTCCCATCATGACGCTCGGCCGCCTTTTGATCGACACCATCACCAGCCAAGATCCCGCCCTGCGCGACCGTTCCATCCAAGAGTTGATCGCGGAGGCCACGACAACTGACTTGCTCTCGGCCTGCGACGAGCTCGAAGGGTTTCGACAAACTGCTGACAACCTCTACGAGCGCGTCCGCGCTTCGTTGTTTTTGCATTCGATCTATCGCTATGCCTTGCAAGACGAGGTCGACATCGACGCCGGCCTCGTGCCGTTCAACGGCTTCAAGGACTTGATGGAGCGACGGTTCGAGCAAGCGATCGCCGCGTTTCGCTCCTCCTTGAAGGATCAGGGCGCGAACGGAACGGTCGCCAGCGCCCTTGCTCAGGCCTACGAACAGGTCACCTATCAGACCCTCGCCGATCAGGTGAGGCGCTCGGTGCGAAACTGCCAGGGGAACCGCTGGATGTTTCGAGTTGGAGCCGTTGAGGAGCATCCGCTCCGGGTCGATCCTCGAATGTTGCAGCGGGCGTCGAACGAGGGGCTTTTCCCAATTCTCGTCGAACGCACACCGGTCCGACTTGATCTCTCGCATAGCGCCTGGTCCGATATTTTCTTCCTCGGCATGGATTATCCCGAAGGCGCGCGCGTCCTCAACATCTCGGTCGATCTCGGGCTTCATGGTCGCGACGATCAGCCCCGGCCCCCGATCGAGACCCGAGTCCGCGTCATTCCCGAGCCGATTCTGCGGCTGACCTCGATCGACCTTAATGCCTGCAAGGACGTCGCGACGCTCGAAGAGCTTTTCAACTTCGGAAACGACTACCTCGGACTCGTGAAGGCCGGAGTGATCGCATCCGGCCTGATCCCTCCCTCGCTCGAAGGAACCAGCGCCAGGCTTGCCGATGTCCTGGCGTTGATGGTTAGGCCGGGTCATGGGCTGGAGGTGGTGAGCAAGGTTAACGACATTCCCAAAGGGTCGCGGCTCGCCGTCTCCACCAACCTCCTGGCGTCGTTGATCAGCCTCTTGATGAGGCTCACAGGACAGACGAAGAACCTGACCGGAACGCTCGAACCGGAAGAAGCCCGGGTGATCGTCGCAAGGGCCATTCTGGGCGAGTGGCTCGGCGGTTCCGGTGGCGGCTGGCAAGACTCTGGCGGCGTCTTCCCGGGTGTGAAGATCATCGAAGGGGTTGCCGCGAGCGAGCCTGATCCGGAATACGGCATCAGCAGAGGCAGGCTCCTTCCGTCCCACCGGCTGATCGACTCGGGATCGCACGGGTTTCATGAGGCCTTGGCGAAGAGCCTGGTCTTAATACATGGTGGGATGGCTCAAAACGTCGGGCCGATCTTGAACATGGTGACCGGGAAATATCTGCTCAGGAGCAAACAGGAATGGCAGGCACGACATCAGGCACTTGAGATTTTTGAAGGGATCGTGTCGGCGGTGCAGAAGGTCAATGTCCGGGCCATCGGCGACCTCACAACCCGCAACTGGGAGGGGCCTCTCAAAGGGATCATCCCTTGGGTGAGTAACGCCTTTACCGAGACGATCATCGCCGAGGCCAAGGCGGTACTCGGTGACGACTTCTGGGGCTTCCTCATGCTCGGCGGAATGTCGGGCGGAGGGATGGCATTCTTCGTCGCTCCCGAGCGTCGCGACGGGTTTCGCGAGACGATCGCGGAGATCATGGCCAGGGTAAAGGCCTCGCTCGAAGACGCGCTTCCGTTCGCGATGGAGCCGGTCGTCTACGATTTCGCGATCAACGCGACCGGCTCGTTCGCCGAGCTTCAGACCGGCGACCTGGCAATGATGCCGCCGCGATACTACACCCTTCAAGTCCCTCGGATGATCACCGAAGGGACGGCGACCTTAAACTCCGCAAGGAAGTCGGACATCGACCATTTCGCCAACCATTGTGGAGAAACGGGTGAGTTGCTCCGAGTCTTCCGCATGATGATCAACAACCTCTTTCCGGTCACGCGGGCGGCCTCCGACATCGCGGCGTTGGCCTGGGATGCGACGGTGGAGCGGATTCGCCGGGAAAACGGGTTTGATGGGGTCCAACACGCTCAGCTCCGCGAAGACCTTCAACGTGGCCGCATCGGTCTTTCACGAAATCGACTGCCCGTGGATACCGACATCCGCGATGTCGAGGATTCCGACCTGATCCCCGCCAAAAACCCGTTTCCCGAGGAAGCGATGAAACGGGGCTACGATGCGATCCGACGAGGAGAGGTGGCGGTCGTATCGCTCGCGGCGGGAGTGGGAAGTCGCTGGACGACCGGCGCGGGGGTTGTGAAAGCGGTGAACCCGTTCGTGAACTTCGCGGGCAGACATCGCAGCTTTCTGGAGATCCATCTCGCGAAGACAAGACGAACTCAAGAGCTTTTCAAGACGATTGTCCCGCATGTCGTCACGACGAGTTATCTAACGCACTCGGCGATTGAGCGACATCTTGCGAGGACGAACAACTACGGTCACACCGGCCCGGTTTATCTATCCAAAGGTCAGTCGATCGGCCAGCGTTTGATTCCAATGGCGCGTGACCTCACGTTTCTCTGGGAGGAAGGGGCTCATGAGCTTCTGGACGATAACAAGCAAAAAGTCCGCGAAGCGGGCCGTCGCGCAATTCTGGAATGGGCCCGTGGGGCCGGCGAAGGGGCGGATTATTCAGACAATGTTCCTGAGCAGCGGTTCAATCCTCCAGGCCACTTTTATGAGGTCCCCAACTTACTTCGAAACGGTGTTCTCGCCCGAATGCTTGACACTCATCCCACTCTGCGCTGGCTGATGGTTCACAACATCGACACGCTCGGTGCCGACCTGAATTTCGCGATCCTCGGACTTGCCATCGCGTCCGAGTCGACGCTGAATTTCGAGGTGATCGCGAGACGGATCGAGGATCGCGGCGGTGGACTCGCGCGTGTGGGCGGCAGGCTGAGACTGCTCGAAGGGTTGGCGTCTCCTCGGGAAGATACCGAGTTCAAGCTACGGTACTACAATACCTTGACCACATGGGTCAACATCGACCGGCTTTTGGACGCATTCTCGTTGACGCGCGACGATCTGAATGGCGATCCTGCCAAGGTCGCCGCCGCGGTCCGAAGAATGGCCGCGCGGGTGCCCACTTATGTGACCATCAAAGATGTCAAAAGGCGCTGGGGCCATGGGCAAGAGGACGTTTTCCCCGTCGCCCAGTTCGAGAAACTCTGGGGCGACCTTACCTCGTTGCCGGATCTCCCCTGCTCTTTCCTGGTCGTCGATCGGATTCGTGGGCAACAGCTCAAGGACACAGCTCAGCTCGATGGCTGGGCGAACGACGGGAGCCGCGAAGGTATCCTATCCTTGTGTCGGTTCGCCGATTAAACGAAACATCTTGACGCGCATTTCGGGGAGTCGATGGCATGGCGACGGTTGGAAACGGGGTTGTGCTGGTGACGGGGGGCGCCGGGTTCATCGGGTCACACCTCGTCGAGGCCCTGGTTGAGTCCGGGCATCGCGTCCGAGTCGTCGATAATCTCGCGACGGGCTATCGCAAGAACCTCGCAAGCGTCGAAGGGCGATTTGAATGGCTTCAAGGAGACCTCGCCGATTTCTCTGTTGCGAAACGCGCGGCGGACGGTGCGGAGTACGTCTTTCACGAAGCGGCGATTCCGAGCGTGCCACGATCGGTACGTGAGCCCCTGGAATCGCACTCCAGCGGCCCGACGGCGACCTTGAACATGCTGGAAGCGTCGCGACTCGCGGGTGTGAAGCGGTTCATGTTCGCCGCGTCAAGCTCGGCGTACGGCGAGACCGAGATACTCCCCAAACACGAAGGCATCGTTCCTCAGCCCTTGAGCCCTTATGCGGCAGGCAAACTCGCGGGCGAACATTATGTCCATGTTTATGCGAGGACGATGGGGTTGGACGGCGTTTGCCTTCGCTATTTCAATATCTTCGGGCCTCGGCAGGACCCCACGAGCCCCTACAGCGGCGTGATCTCCAAGTTTTCTCAGGTAATGTCGGAAGGGGAACGTCCCCTGATTTTCGGGGACGGTTCGCAGACGCGCGACTTCACCTATGTGGCAAACGTGGTGGCCGCGAATCTCGCTGCAATGCGGTCCGAGAAGCCGCTGCTGGGAGAAGCGTTAAACGTCGGGACAGGTGGGCGGATCAGTCTGCTCGATCTGGTCGAGGCGATCAACCGCGTTCTTGGCACGTCACTTGAACCTCGGTTCGAGCCGGCCAGAGCGGGTGACGTTCGTGATTCACAGGCATCGCTCGCACGGATCTCGGCGGTTTTAAAGTTTGCGCCGGTCGTGGAGTTCGAGGAAGGATTGCGGCGAACACTCAAAGCGACCACGGGTTGAGGTTGTTGAGAACGAGAATCCCGCACAGTGATCGGCGAGGGCCTCCGACCCCGCCGCCTTCGGCAGGCATTTCTCGCCTTGGCTTCACGCACATGCCAGCAAACTCCCCAGAGATCGATGAAATGAATTTCGCGCCCCCAAGCGAATTCCGTGGGGGGTCGAAGCTTCACTCCAGGAAAACTCGCTTCGAGGTTCATGTCTACCAATTCGGACCAATAAGCGTCGAGGTCGGTGACCTCAAACGTGATCATCTGATTCTTTTGCCATACAGGAATGTCGATGTTCTGTAACAGGAAGGTGGCCGCGCCGAAGCGAAGGCTCGCAAGTCCATCGTCCTGCCAGATCGTCTCGAAGCCAATCGCGTTAAAGAATGGGATCGACCGCGCGAACTCCGCGCCGAAAGGGACGAAAGGATGCAGGATCGTCGCCTGAGCTTTCATAAGATTCGCCCCTCGTTCAGTGAGCGCATCGGCTTTTGTATTCGATCAGATCCGACGAAAGTAAGGATAACCTCACCCATCACACAATCCGGCGAGATCGCGAATGGTGGCCTGTGCGACGGGACCTGGGCAGGACCAGACGAGAAAGAATAAGGCTTGTCGCGCCCAACGTTGGGCAGGCTCATCGCGAAGGAAGCCGGACCCTTTTCGAGCCGTGAGATACGCCTGCGTCGCGCGGAGAACCAAGTCGTTCGCGTTTCCTCGAACCTGTCCCGAAGTGGCAGTATCGGGAACACCGTTCGCGGCCGAGATCAAGCTATTCCAGACTTCCATCCAGGTGGCGGAAAGAGCGTGAACGGCCTCGGAAAGTTCTGCACGCGTCGCCGTCTCGGTCTCCAAAGCGCCGATCGCCGCGCGCGCCTGTCCCAGCGCCAATGCCGATGTCTCCAAACCCCCCGTCCCCGCGGCTCCGGGGTGCGAGATCACATTCGCGGAAGGGCCGTCCAGCAGGTCGGTCTCGGCCACGTACACGTTTTCGCAGGCGACTTCGGCGGTACAAGAGGCTTGCAAGGCGGCAAGTCGGAACGATGGACGCACGGAGACTCCTTCGCGATCGGCAGGGAGTGCGATGAGGATCTGTCCGCCATTCTCCAACGCCGCGCCTGCGACGAAGAGGTCGGCTTTCTCCGCCCCCGTGACCCAAGGCATGACCCCATCGAGTCGATAATGATCGCCGTCAAGGGATGCCCTCAAGGCGTTTGCCCCCAGACGTTTCGAAGTCGTCAGGTGAGAGATTCCGACCGTGGTGAACGCGAGACCCGCCGCGAGCGCATCGAGCCACCAACGCGCGACGGGTCGCTCACCTGCTGCGGCAAGCCGGCGTACACCCGCATCGTGCTGTGAGAGGATGAATGCGGCGGTAAGGCTCCCTTCCGCGATCCGCGCGTAACGCGTTAGGAGCGGAATGCGAGCACACTCGGTTCCGCCGCGGTTGGCTGGAATCGACCACCGATGCACCCCCTTCGCGACCAGTGTGGCCCACAACTCCCCCGACCACACCCCGAGTTCATCCGCCGGGCCGTCGAGTTCGGCGATGAGGCCTGTCAGCGCGCTAATCTCCGAATCGGCGGGGTCGGCGTGGAGTGCCAGCCAGGGAGGCAAGATGGGTTGGGTATGATTCATCGTGTTAGCTTGACGGATCGGAAGTTCGTCGGCAACCGCGAAGTTTTTTGGAGAACACACAAGATGAGTCCGCCTTTCTGTTACGAATACCCTCGGCCCGCGGTGACGGTTGATCTCGTGGTCTTTTCCGGTCGAGACGCGGAGAAATTGGTTCTCTTAATTCGCCGGAAGCACGAGCCATTCGCAGGTCGATGGGCCTTGCCGGGTGGATTTCTCGAAATGGACGAGACCGGTTCGGAAGCGGCCCGGCGAGAGCTGAAGGAAGAGACCGGGACGGAGATTCCTGGCGAGATCCATTTCCTCGGAGTCTATGACGCGCCGGGACGAGATCCTCGGGGTAGAACCATTAGCATGGCCTTCGTGGCACGCATCGATGGGCCGGTTCACGGAGTTACCGGGGCCGATGATGCCGAGGCGGCGGAGTGGGTCACGATCGGCAATGCACTCAACCTTGCCTTCG
Organism: Isosphaeraceae bacterium; assembly: GCA_043784005.1. Lineage (GTDB taxonomy): Bacteria > Planctomycetota > Planctomycetia > Isosphaerales > Isosphaeraceae > JAYUFP01. The sequence goes on along the minus strand of JAYVYS010000723.1, from coordinate 788 downwards.
ACCATGACGAGATTCTGAACGCCGGGCTGAAATGGTTGACACAAAACCGAGAGGCGATTCAAGATTAACCGGCGAGGTCGGCTTCGCAAATGATGTCGAATCCTCGGCCCCTGAGGATCACGCTCGCTTGCTCAATATTGTCGACGTGGAGGGCGACCGCGGGCCGGCCGTGTGGGTGGACGATTGTCGGATAGGCGTAATAGATGTTGATCTCGCCTTGTAACATCGACATGCAGACGTCTACCAGAGAGTTGGGTCCGGTCGGGAGTTCGACGACGAGCAGCTCATTCTCGGCAAATGCGAGTTTGTGAAGACTAAGGATCTCCCGCCCTTGCTCCGGGTGGCTGAGGATTAACCGCAGGATCGAGCAATCGGCGGAGTCCGAGATCATCAGACCGACAATCTTGACTTTGGACCCCTGAAAGGCCCGGAGGACTTCGAGAAGCTGTCCGACACGGTTTTCGAGGAAGACGGAATATTGCGTGATCGACGGCCAGTTCCGCCCTTGAATCGTCTCGTAATCGACTTCGCTGCCGCCGGCCTCGCCAAAGCTCATGGCGTCCCTCGTCCTTGCCGCGTTCGAGAGTCATGACTATCTTCAACACCTTAACTGTAATGTCCGAAATGACCCTGGTCAATCCTCCGCGAACGCTCCGTGTGTCGGTGGAAGGAGGTTCCGAACGGATCGATTGGAACGAGGTTGCGACCGATCCGGTATCAATCGAACAGGTCGCATCGCTCGCGAGTCATTCGCCGTGTTATCCTTCGGTGTGGTGGTGGTCGATGTC
>JAYVYS010000722.1:0-3050 GCA_043784005.1 Isosphaeraceae bacterium | reverse complement strand
ACGTTGTTGTCGTAGGCGGTGAAGTAGAGGTTGCCGTCGGGTCCGCCGGTCAAGCCGTCGAGGTTGCCGCCAAGGCCGGTCGAGGCGACCGCCTGAACGTTGGTGATGACGCCTGCGGTGACCTGGATGTTGTTCGAGTTGAGGCTGTAGATATGGTCGGTGGCTTGGTTGCGCCTGAGGAAGTACAACGTGCCGTCGGGCGTGATCGCGTCGGTCGACCAACCTGAGCCGACGTCGCCGGTAAGCGGGTCTTTAATGGCACCGATGAAGCTGACGGTGTCGGAAGGTTCATCGATCCGAAAGAGGTTGCCGTTACCGGCACCGGCCATCGCCCAAACCTGGATATTGCCCGCTTCGACCGCGTTTGTCACGGCTAATCCGAGGATCGCCGCCATCCAACCCATTACTTTTCGACGCATCGCTGCTACTCCATCGTGAATGTTGAAGGCCCACCGAAGTGGACGAAACGAACGGTTCCCCGCGAGATCACCCGAGGGATTGCAACCTGCAAAAGGAAATCGTCATCGACTGTCGCAAGATCATGCCAGTTGTGTTGCCACACTTACAAGAACGTTGGCGAAAGATTGCGACTTGTGATGAAATAAATCAACGAAATGACTGAAGAAAGGGAACATCACTCGTTTTTAGCATTGGGTCGATCATCAGGAGGATTGCAAAGTTTTTGTGGCCGGGGTCTGTGATCCTGGAGAGTCCGATCGGTCCGCGTTCTTGTAGCTGGCCTCTGTGAGGCCGGTCCCCCGAAGGCTCTGGACCGGCCTCACAGAGGCCAGTTACAAAAGGGACTTAGCAGTCCTCCTCGGTCGATCATCCGAATGAATCCGGCTTCTTACCGTTCTCGGTGAGACTTAAAATTTCTCGGACAGCAGATAGCACTCCTCAAAACCTTGTTAGACAAAGGAATTATCCGATGAATAAGGAGACGCGGCTTTCCCCCCTAGCCGAGATGGCCGCCGGCATGGCTCGGTTCCGCGAGGCCCTCGAATCCGGCGAGCCGATCGAGAAGCGTTTCACGGTTCGAACGATCACGCTCAACCTTCACCCCAACGCTTATGGCGCGGAGGAGGTCAAGCGTGTCCGGTCCAATCTCAACGCCAGCCAGGCTCTCCTGGCGAAGTTTCTCGGTGTCAGCGCTGCGGCCGAGCGGGCTTGGGAACAAGGAACCCGGGCTGTGCCGACGAGTGCTCGGCGGTTCCTGGACGAGATCGTCGCCGATCCCGAACTGTGGAACCGTCGAATCCGCAAATCTCTTGAGTCAACACGTCCATGAATTCTCAATGAGTGATGTAGATTCGACGGTTTTCGATGGATCGTGCCTTGTCTCCTCCGACCAGCAACGACCTCACGACCTTTCAACGAAAGATCCGTTGCGAGAACAGGTAGAGGTCGTTCTTCCAGACCGGGAAGGAATGTTCGCCGGAGTCGACGTGCCAGACGTGCGGCACATCTTTTTCTTTGAGATACGCGTGGGTGCGCTGGCTGATTCCGATCAGGCCGTCGTGGTCTCCGCAGGAAATCCAGAGGAGTTTCAGGTTTTCGGCGGTCTCTTTCGGGTTCGGGGCCAAGCGTTCGGGGCTTCGCGTGTTGGGGGCTGACGAGAATCCGCCGACCCATGCGAAGGTGTCGAGGTGGCCCAGGCCGATATTCAAAGCCTGGCCGCCCCCCATCGAGAGGCCGGCGATCGCTCGGCCGTCTCGACCTTTCTTGACCGGGTAGTGGGCTTCCATGAACGGGATGATGTCCTTGAGCAGGTCGAACTCGAAGGTCTCGAACGCCTTGGCGTGGCTGAAAATGTCTCCTTCGGCCCGGTCGTTGGTCTGGGCCCGGCCGTTGGGCATCACGACGATCATCGGAACAATCTTGCCGTCGGCGAGCAGGTTGTCGAGGATCACCTCGGGCGAGGCCCCTTTGTGCCACTCTTCCTCGGTCCCGCCGATCCCGTGCAGCAGGTAGAGCACGGGATACGTTTTGCCGGTCACGTATCCGGGGGGCGTGTAAACCAGCATCTTGCGGCGGTTGCCGACGGTTTTCGAGTCGTATTCGACGGTCTCGACCTTGCCTCGCGGGAGGTCTTCACGCTTCTTGTCGAACCCCTCTGGAGCGGCGGGAAACGCGGCCTTGTCGTCGGGGCCGAGCACGATCGGCGCTCGGGGCCTTCTGGGCCTCGGCTCGCCGGCCGCCGCTGGGGTTCCCGGTTTGACGTTGAAGAGCAAAGGCGCGAACTCTCTCAGGCTTCGCCGCCAGGTCAGCCACTCGTGCGCGGTGCCGGGCGACTCGTAGTAAACGTGCTTAATTCCGGCCTTACCGAGCGCTTCGTGATAGTTCTTGACGCCGTCGTACATGCGCTTGGCCTCGGCGGTGCCGATTCCCAGCCAGACGAGCCGGACCTTTTTGTTGAAGGCGTCGGCGTCGGCCATGACTCCGTTGTGCGCGGTCTTGGGGTCGAAGCCTCCGCCGCCGAACCCGCCCCCTCCGCCGCTGAATCCGCCGATGTAGGCGAACAGGTCGAGGTGGTTGAGCGTCACCTGGAACGTCTGCATCCCCCCCATCGACAGCCCTGCCATGGCGCGATGCTCGCGGTCGGGGATGGTCCGGTAGGTGCGGTCGATCATCGGGATGAGGTCTTTCACCATGACTTCGTCGAACGCGGAGAACATCCTGCTGAAATTCGGAGGAACGGCGGGTTGCGCTGTCTTACCGGTCTCGGCCTTGGCGGCTGGGGCGGGCGTGGGGGGGCGGGTCGGCATGGGAGGATCTCCAGGGCGACGCGCGTAGCCTTGCTCCATCACGACGAGCATCGGCTTGGCTTTGCCTTCGGCGATCAGGTTGTCCATGATGAAGCTGAGCCGCCCTTGATTGGGCCAACCGCGCTCGTCCTCGCCGCCGCCGTGCTGAAGGTAAAGCACGGGGTAACGCGCGTCTCGGTTGGAGTCGTAGTCGGGGGGCGTGTAGACGAAGATGCGCCGCCACGAGTCCGTCGTCTTCGACTGATACCAACGTTCGCGGACTTCGCCGTGCGGCACGTCCTTGGG
>JAYVYS010000721.1:0-3536 GCA_043784005.1 Isosphaeraceae bacterium | reverse complement strand
GGAGTCACGCCATGTCGACGACCGTTCCAGGTCCTGAAGGCACCGAGCCCGCGGGGCTGTTGTTGAGCCGCGACTTGATCTTCACTTCCAAGATCACGGGGACCGCGCGCGAACTGGGTCATCGGGTGATCGTGGCGGGAAACATCGCGCTCGCGTTGGCGATGATTGAACAGTGGAAGCCGAAGGTGGTCTTTGTGGATCTCTCGGCCGGTGAATTGGTCAACGCCCCGGCACTGGTTGCGTATCAGAAGGCGACGCCGGGCACGCCGTTTGTGGCATTCGGCTCGCATGTCGATACGCTCGCGCTCGAAGCCGCACGCGCGGCGGGCTGCGATCCGGTGTTGCCTCGCAGTAAATTTTCAGCCGAGTTGCCGGACTTGATACGGAAGTATTTCGATATGAACAACGGATGAACGTTCGAACCTTCAATCACTTCGCCTTGACCTGCTTCCGAAGCTCCTCAAGCTCGGCGCGCATTTTCTCCATCTCCTTGCGAAGTTCCTCCGCCTCGTCGGGTTTTTGAGGGACGGCCAATGGGGGAGGGGTTTGGTCCTTGCCGCTTAGCTTTTTTTGGGTTTCCAGGAGTTCCTGATCGAGGACCGCGGCCTTGATCAGAGTTTGGCCGGCGAGGTCGAGCATCCCGGCCTGTTGAAGGTGATCGGCGGCGGCCCGGAGGTGAAGAATTCGCGAGGCCGACTCCTCGATCTTGCCGGCATTCCGGTTTTCACGCTCAACCTGCGTGATCTCGCGCTTGATTTCGCCGATGTCGTTGCGGAGCTTCCTCAGGACGGGGTCGTTAGGGTTCCGCACCATACGCGAGACTTCCGCGAGGCGCTTTTGCCGGTCTTGAAGATGCGAGTTCAACGACACCAGTACGCGCGTCGGTCCCGACGGATAGCCTCGTAAGGGTTCGGGATCGGACCGGTCGGCGAGGGCCATCAGATCATCGGCGATTGTCGCCAGGCGCGATGCTTCACCCCTTTGGCCGGCGTCCACCAGTCGAACAGCCTCCGCTTTGATCACCGCAGCTTTTTGGCGGAGTTCTTCGCTCTGATCGGCCTGGGTTGAGCGGGAAACGACAAGCATGAGAAGCAGCCCAAGAAAAATGGCGCGTCGCATGAGAGATGGCCCTTAGGTTGATATGAGCCGTCCTTCCAACGAACTCTTTTTCTCGGCTCACACTCCTTTACCATTGATTACACGGAAGGGACGTCAAATCAATGCGGCTCTGTCCCGTTTCGCGAGGCACGGTCGTTGATTTCCAAACGTTTCAATCCGTCAAAGAACTCGGCGAGACTGGCCCCCACGATCGCGAGGCGGATCGATTCTTGAGTCACTTCCGGAACCACGATCAGTGACGTGGTGTCCCGTAGGGTGGGCATCGCCCGCCATCCGAATTCACTATCTGGCAATGAGATAGAAATGGTGGGCCGTGCCCGTCCTACGGGACTACCGAGGCATTCCAAATGTCAACTTCCCACGGCCTCATAACTCCCGACCGCCTTGTCAGCGCCGGCTTCGAACTCGGCCTCCATCTCGCGGAGTTCCTTGCTCTCGGTTTTCGAGCGCCAGACCGCCCACGCCACTCCCGCGATGCAAATCAGGCCCAACAGGTAGAGCCAGAGGCTTCCCGAGTGATCGATGATCGGCACGATCGCGAGGAGCGCGACCATATTCATCACCTTGATCAATGGGTTCAAGGCCGGGCCTGCCGTGTCCTTCAACGGGTCGCCCACGGTGTCGCCGGTGACGGCGGCCTTGTGCTTCTCGGAACCCTTACCGCCGTGCTCGGTGCGGGGCTCATCCTCGATCAGTTTCTTGGCGTTGTCCCAGGCTCCGCCGGCGTTCGCCATGAAGACCGCCAGAAGTTGACCCACGATGATCATCCCGGCGAGATATCCTCCCAGGGATTGCGGGCCGAGGAAAATGCCGACGAGGATCGGCATCAAGATCGCCAGCAACGCCGGTCCAATCAACTCGGATTGTGCGGAGGTCGTGCAGATATTGACCACCCGGCCGTAGTCGGGCTTCTTGGTCCCCGCCCAGATTTCCTTGTCGCGGAACTGGAGGCGGCACTCCTTCACGATCAAGAACGCGGCGCGTCCCACGGCGCGAATCAGCATCGAGCTGAACAGGAACGGCACGACGCCGCCGATCAAGGCCCCCACAAACACTTGCGGATAGGCGATCGAGAGCTTGCCCGCCTGATCGAAGTATTGGTTGACGGTCATCTCGCCAATCTTCGACTCGCTTTTGACGGCGATCACCGCGATGAAGCTGGCGAAGAGGCTCACCGCCGCGATCACCGCCGAGCCGATCGCGATCCCTTTGGTTTCCGCCTTGGTGGTGTTGCCCACGGCGTCGAGGTCGGCGAGGATTTGTCGGGCGCGCTTGTAGTTTTCCTCGCCCATCTCTTCGCGGTCGTAGGCCATCTCGCCGATGCCGTTGGAGTTGTCGGCCACGGGACCGAACACGTCCATGCTGATCGTGTTGCCGGTCAGAGTGAGCATCCCGATGCCGCACATGGCCACGCCGTACGCCACGAAGATCGGCGTCGCCCCTGAGTAAATCACGACGGACAAGAGAATCGCGCCCGCGATCACCAGGGTTGACACCACGGCCGATTCATAACCGACCGCGAAACCCTGGATGATGTTGGTCGCATGTCCCGTCGTGCAGGCCTTCACCAAGGATTTCACCGGGGCGAAATGCGTGTGCGTGTAATAACTCGTCACCTTGTTCAACGCCAGGGCGAGCAAGATGCCGATCAGGCAGGTCCAGGCCGGACGCATGTCGAGGTGGCTGATGCCGAACGTCGACCAGATCGGCTGCGAGGACGAAAGAATCGTGCCTTTGTAGTCGTGAATGAACTTCCGCTCGACGGCTCCGTGCGCGGTTTCGGCATCGGCGCGGTATTGATCCAGGTCTTTCACTTGAAGGCTGGCGTGGTCCTTGGCGAATCCCGCCATGAATGTTTCCCGAAATGCCGTTTGGTCCTTCTTGAACTGCTCATCAAGGTTGTAACCACCGATGGCCTGCGGAAACTTCCGGATGTAATCGTCGTCGAAATGGAGGTAGCCGAAACCGAGCAGGAAGAAGCCGATCACGCTGATGATCGACCCGATGATAAAGCCTCGGTGGACCGAGTGAAGGGCCTCGTCGCTGGTGCTATCGGCACCGGCTTTCACGCTATAGGTGCTGATGATCGAGCCCACCACGCCGATGGCACGGACCAAAAGTGGGAAGATCACCCCTTTGTGACCGAAGCTGGCGTAGCCCAGAATCATCGCGGCGACGATCGTGACTTCATAGCTCTCGAAGATGTCGGAAGCCATCCCGGCGCAATCGCCGACATTGTCTCCGACGTTATCGGCGATCGTGGCGGCGTTGCGAGGGTCATCCTCGGGAATATTCGCCTCGATCTTGCCGACAAGATCCGCGCCGACGTCGGCGGCCTTGGTGTAAATCCCGCCGCCGACCCGCATGAAAAGCGCCAGCAGGGTGCCGCCGAAGCCGAAGCCGAGCAAGACCTCATA
>JAYVYS010000720.1:0-5050 GCA_043784005.1 Isosphaeraceae bacterium | reverse complement strand
CCCTTTGTCGCGATTCTTGAGAGCGACCGCGACAAGCTGCGCGAGCGCCGTGTGCCAATAGGCGGGATCTTGACAGGCGGCGATCGCGGCGTCGAATTTGCTGAGCTTGATCTGCTCTCGAATCCGTTCAAGAAACGGACCCGAGTCCGCCAGGGACTTTTTTCCGAGCGTCCGATAGAGCAAAATCGCGTTGTACACACCCCAGATGGCCAGAAGTGCGAGTGCCGCGTAAATCACGTAGCCGAATTTGTCGATAATCTCCGTGATCTTCATGATGCGCGGGTCCCGGTCGGGCAGTGTCGAAAGGATTAAGACAGACGAGGTCAACACGAGAGGGACAACCCGGCCGAAAGGGGGGAAGAGTGGCTCCGGATTGGGTCGTCAGATTCTTTATTGTGCCGCGAAGCTTGGTTCTCCCGCAAGGGTGCGCCCACGCATCCGCTCCAATGCCTTGTCAGCGAAGCTTCGGCGCGTGACAATACGAGAGAATCGCTCATCCGGTAGAGTCGAAGCGAGCAAGTGTACGGACGGAACCCAGCCGATCAGACGAGATCGGATCGGATACGGTTGAACGGACGAATGGAAGCGAGCGGATCTCCGCCACCACCCGAGTCATTGCCCATGCCGCGCACCGTGCTGATCGTTGACGACGAGCGCGACACGAACGACATTTTGGCCAATCTCGTTCAAGCCCGCGGTTACAAACCCGTCCAGCTTTACGCGGGCTCCCAGGTTGCCTCCGCTGTCCGAGAGCACGCGCCCGACTTGATCCTGCTCGACTTGATGCTCCCGGATCTCGACGGGTTCGCCGTCTGCGACCAGCTCAAGCGAAATCGCGAGACGAACTTGATCCCGGTGATCATGGTGACCGCCTTGAACAACGCGAGCCACCGTGCCGACGGGGTTCGCGTCGGTGCCAACGGATACCTCACCAAGCCCTTCACCCCCGAACAACTCTTCGAGGTGATGGACAAGGCCCTGGCCTGGCGCAAGGAACACGAAAGCCGCGGCACCCACGGCGAGATCAACTTCGACATCCGCAGCGAAGCCACCTACCTGATGCAGGCCAACGACATGTTGGCCGACCTTTTCGCGCACACCTCCCTCACCGAGCGGCAGATCAAGGATCTACGGCAGGTCGTGATGGAGATGGGCACCAACGCGATCGAGTGGGGCCATCGCAAGAACGCCGAGATGACCCTCACCATCATCTATCGGATCGACCCTGAAGCCATCACCCTGATCATTCGCGACCAGGGACCAGGCTTCAACCCCAAGCAAATTCCCCACGCCGCCAGCGACGAAGACCCCATCGGCCACATCGACGTCCGCAACGACCTGGGTATCCGCGAAGGCGGCTTCGGCATCATGCTCGCCAAAGGACTCGTCGACGAATTCCGCTACAACGATAAGGGCAACGAAGTCACGCTGATCAAGCGGTTCGCGGCGCAATGATCGAGACCCTGGATCTCCACCAGCTCGGAGACGGGTCGATTCACAGATTGACGAGGAATGCCGGACAATTCATGGCGGAGGCGGCTTCGATCTGTCTGGAAGAGAAGGCGCATCAACAAGGTTGCCAACTTGACGTTACGGGATTTCGATCGCAATCCTACCTCCTGATCTGGCCTCCCGCTGACGACACGACGCGGCGAACTCACAAGACGGGGCAAAACGCGATTGAACACGGGGCGTGTGGTGTGGCCATTTTGTTGGCCAGCCAATCGACTGAGTATCAAGTTGTCGAACAATCTCGCAGCAGAGGAGGCCTTGAGGGGGGCTTTGACTACTGGCTCGGCGAAAAGCGTGGTGATTCCGAAGAGTTAGGGCTCGATGCTCGCCTGGAAGTCTCGGGAATCCTGTCGGGAAACAAATCGAAGGTCAAAGCGAGAGTGAAGCGAAAACTCACCCAGACCGACCAGTCGGATAAAACGAAAGTGCCCGCATTCGTCGTTGTTGGGGGACAAATTGGGGTCGGTTCTCTTTTTCCGATACCGAGCGAAGAAAGAGTAACGATCCGCCACTCATTTTCGTTAGCGGCCTGCCGATGTCTTGAATAGCATCGGCGCGAACTCGCTCAGATAATCGCGCCAGTTGAGCCACGTGTGGCCTCCTTCGGTTTCCTTGAACACGACATCAAAGCCGTGGCTCTTGAACATCTTCACCGTGGCGCGGGTCGTTTCGATCAAAAAGTCGTCCTTGCCGGTCGCGAACCAGACGAGTTCGAGCCCCTCTTTTCCCTTCGCGTTGTCCAGCGATTCCTTGTGACGTTCTTCCCAAGACGGGCCAGGAGCGGGCGGGGGCGTCCCGCGACTGCCGTTGATCCCGAAGATTCCGCTGCTGTACACGCCGATGTATGCGTATTCCTCCAAATGAGGGATCGCCACGTTCAGCGTCTGCGCTCCCCCCATCGAGAGGCCCGCGATCGCTCGGTTCGTTCGACCGCTAAGAATTCGGTAGTTCTTTTCGATGTACGGTTTCAGGTCGTGGATGAAATCCTCGGCGAACGCATCGAGCTGTCGGTCCAGAGCATTTGGCTGACCGAAGCGGAACCGATCCGTGTGCCCGGTCGGCATGACGACGATCATCGGCTTCGCTTTTCCCGACGCGATCAGGTTGTCGAGGATGAAGCCGGCGCGGCCCACGGTCGACCACGATGCATCGCTGTCAAACGCGCCGTGCAGCAGGTAAAAGACCGGGAATTTTCCTTCGCCCGACGCATAGCCCGGCGGAGTATAGACGTGCATTCGTCTGGGTCGCTTGAGAGTCTTGGAATCATACGTCACCTCCGCGACTGCGCCATGGGTCACATCCTTGGTGTCGAAGAGGTCTGACCCGGGAACGTTGACCAGGCTCCATGTATTGCTGTTGGACTCGCTCGTCGCGGGGTTGGCCGGATCGATCACACTCACACCGTCGACGTTGAAATTGTAACGATACGCGCCGGGCTCAAGCGGGCCGATCGTCACCTCCCAAACACCATCGTCCGACTTTTTCATCGCCGCGCGGGGGGCCAGGTTTGGGATGTCGCTGCCGTCAAGCCGCACCGCGGTCGCCGACGCCGCTCGAATCCGAAAGATCAAGGTTCGATCACCTTTCACCTCCGGCGAAACGACCGGGGGCGCTGGCGGACGAAACTGCGGGCGGTCCTTGGTTTCCTGACAGATCGCCGGGGATGTCCAGGCCGCAAGGATAACGACGACGATCAGCAAGCCTTGGAATCGACGATTCATCGCGCCAATCCTCTTAAAGAGTTAAATTGGTGTCGGTTCTTTTTTCCAGCACGAATTTTCTGGAAGATAAGGAAGGAATGGGGATGATTATCACGCAGCCCAAGTCGGCTGTCCAGCGGGCCGCCCGGGATGGAGATTTGGCCACGATGTCGCGCGTCGTCGTCGGGTTTTCTCAAAATGAGAAACTTGGGAAGAAAACCGCCGTGAATTTATTGAAATGGAGAGGGTAAGCAGCGGCGTTCGCTCTGACGGTCGGCCTCTAACGTGCGTGACGGATATAATCATCACGCCGTAAGGTTATAAAAATAAAGATTTTGCGACTTATTGTCGGCCAGTCGAGCGGCTCGATGGCTTCCCTGAGGTGTTGCGGCGCAACTCATGCTACTTGGATTCGGCATTGTCAAAAGACACCGCGCTTCACGCCTTCCTCGCGAACCACGAAGGACTCTTCTCTTGTCCTGGAACATCCTCAAAAAGATGAATATCTCGATGAAACTCACCCCCAACTCACGTCACGATTCCGCCACAACGCGTTCCTTCCGCAAGCAGCGGGCCACTTTGTCGGTTCTTGGGCTGGAACAGCGGCAACTTCTTTCGACGTTCACCGTCTCCAACACGGCCGACAGCGGAACCGGATCGCTCCGGCAGGCGATCATCAGCGCCGATGCCCAGCCGGGGGGCGGGACAATTATTTTCAACATCGGCACGGGGTCGCAGACTATTGCCCCGAGGTCGGCCCTGCCGAACCTGACGGGGTATGTGACGATTGATGGAACGACCCAGCCGGGTTTCGCGGGCAAGCCGCTGATTACGATCGATGGCACGTCCGCCGGCAGCGGGGCCGAGGGCCTGGTGCTCGCGGGGAATAACGACGTGGTTCTCGGCCTGGCGATCGATAACTTCAACGACTGCGGCATCGTGATCCAAGGCAACACCAACACGGTGGCAGGCGATTACCTTGGCCTCAGCGCCTCGGGAACCACGGCCGCAGGCAACGGCGGCAGCGGTGTGAGGATCAATTCCGGGTCGTCGTACAACGTGATCGGCGGCACGACGGCCGCGACGCGAAACATCATTTCCGGCAACGCCTGGCGCGACGCCTACGGCTGCCGCGGTGTCTTCCTTAATGGCGCGTCGAACAATACCGTCGAAGGCAACTACTTCGGCACCAACGCCGCGGGCACGGCCGCAGTGCCAAACTACGGCGACGACGTTTGCCTCGTCAACGCGGCCAACAATACCATCGGCGGCACCGTGGCGGGCGCGGGCAACCTCATCAGCGGCAGCGGTCGCGTGGGCATCTGGGTCGACGGCTCAGGCTCGACGGGCAATCTCTTGGCTGGAAACCTCGTCGGGACCGACGCGACCGGCACCAAGGCGCTTGGCAACAATATCACGGGCATCATGCTTGAAGGGGCACCCGGCAACACGATCGGCGGCCTGACCGCCCTGGCCCGCAACGTCATTTCCGCCAACGTCCAAGACGGCATCCTGCTCCACGGCGGCGGCGCGTCCAATAATGTGATCCAGGGCAATTTCATCGGCACCACCGCCGCCGGCACCACCGCGCTGGGCAACGTGGGCAACGGCATCGAGATCGTCTCCGGCGGAAACAACACCATCGGCGGCACCGCCACCGGCGCGGGCAATGTGATCTCGGGAAACAGCACGTCGGGCATCACGCTCGACGCCACCAGCGGTGACCTGATTGCGGGGAACAAAATCGGTACCGACGTCACCGGCACCGTTCGTATACGTAATCATCAGAACGGAATCAACATCATTGACGGGTCAAGTAACGACACCATCGGCGGCAC
>JAYVYS010000719.1:0-11238 GCA_043784005.1 Isosphaeraceae bacterium | reverse complement strand
AAATCGGCGTCGGGGGCAAGGCTTAGCGCTTTGATCTCTTCGGGGATTTGTTCGTCGGGAATCGCTCCCATTCCGCGCAGCAGGGTGAACGTCAGCAGGCCGTGGCGAAGCGGGTCCAGCTCAACGGCAGGATCGCCTTTGCGGGCGGCCATGAGGTAAGACGTCCTCGCCTTTCGCGACCCCAGCTCCATCCACTTGGAGATCTCGACCACCTGGGGGTCGACGAAAATCGCCTCGGCCTGGCATGCGTCCACGATCACTAACCTGTTCAACGCCTCAAGACGCATCATGTTCGTCATGATCGCCGTGTAAGGAAGCGTGTGCTCGGGCAAGAGCTTCGCCCCGGGCTCCACGCCGTTGACAGCGCCTCTCATGGCGACCTGAAGCGGCTCGGCCTTTGGAAAGGGGTAAGAGGGAAGCAGCAGGCAAAACCGCTGATCTTCGAGGATGCCCGTGTGCCCCGCGAGGAAGACGACCACGGTATCTTGCGGGCGGTCACGTACCCGCGCGGCGACTTCGCGAAAAGTCTGGTCGAGCGCCTCGCGGCTCACATCTTTATTGGTAAGGACGCTGACTAATCCCTTCTTTCCATCAACCGCCGCGCCTCGAGAGTGAAGGATATCGCTGATGCTTTCCGCGTCGCTGCGGGCGTAGGTCAGGCGAAGCCGTTCGTAGTCTCCCACGCCCAGCGCGATGACGTGAACCCGTCCCGGCGGCATCGGGCCATTGTAACGGATCTCTATTTCGGAAGAGCGGCCATCGGGTGCGCCTTCGCGACTGGCCATCGCATAAAAACGATTCAACCCCTTCATCAGGTGAACCTTCACGGAGATCCGCGGAGGGGGCGGGCCGGGCTTTTCTTCGAGGCGGGTCGGGATCGGAACCCCGTTGTGATAAAGCCTCAGATCGGTAAGCCCTTCCGTACCGTCCAGCGCGACGGTCAGGTTGACGCTCGGGTCGTCGGGGTTATCACGGACGGGTGGCATGATCGTTAACGTCGCAGGCTGGGGAAGCTTCGGTTCAGGCACGGGGGGCAATCCCTCGCGAAGCCGTGCGGCAAGGCGGAATGTGTAGAGCATTCCATCGTATTGCTCTAGAGGACGCGATGCGTCTCCATCTCGGTAGCGGACAAGTTCTCGACCGGCGGGAGAGGCGTCGAAGCGGCCTTCCGGAGTGAATAACACCCAGTTCGGTTCGATCACTCCCGGCTCGTCGCGACGTGCCACCACGGCCAGCGTTCCCCAGAGTGCGCGCTTATCAAGATCCCAGAACTTCACCGCCGCGTCGTCCCCCGCGCTGATCAGGATCTTGGGGTTGTCCCAAAAAAGCAGGTCATTGATCTGTTCGTGATGGTTTGGACGAGGGCCCGGTTCGTTGAGCTTGCGCGGCAGAGGGTCGATTTGTCCGAGCCAGATGGAGGTGCCGTCGCCGGCGGCGGCGAGGGTTTTGCCGTCGGCGCTGAAGGCGAGCGTGTTGACCGCGCCGTCGAAATAGTCTTCAACAACCGGAACCGGGCGCTCGGGAGGCTGGCCGTCCTTCCAGCGCCAGAGCAAGACCCGGCCGTCGCGATGGCCGGTGACGATCTCGAGCGCGGCTCCGGGTCGGATACAGGCGGCGGTGACGGTCGAGCCTTGGGGGTCGACAAGTTTGGCCGCGGGCTCTTTCAGCGCGGAGGGCGAGGGGAGGCCAGCGAGGTTCCAAAGCAAGACGTCCGCGCTTCCTCCCGCCACGACGAGTTTTTTTCCATCCCCTGAAAAGCTCAGCGCATTCGCGGGATCGTCTAGCCGGTTCGTCCAATGTAGGAGCCGGCCCGTCGCCATTTCCCAGATGCAGACGAGCGGCCCTTGGGCATCGGCGGCGGCGACGAGGGTGCGGTCGGGAGAAAACGTCAACGACTCAAAGGCGGTGTTTTCCGGGACGGAGAAGCCTTCCGCACGGTTGGCGAAATAGGTGGTATTCGCCGTCAAGGTCGCGCAATCGATCCTCGCGAGCTTGCCGGGAGCCTTTTCCGAGTCGGACGCCGAAGCGAGGACCAGCGTGTTTTCGGCCGAGAATCCGCCCGAGGCCCAGGTGCCGGGGATCGCGCGGCAGGACCGGTTATTGAGGTCCCAGAGCCTGCCTTGAACCCCCGAGCGAACGAACAGGAAACGCCGATCGGGCGAGGAGCCGACCTGCTGCACCTTGCCGCCACTGATGGGGCTCTGCCAGACCGCTTTGAGTGCGCCGGCCTCGGCTTCGGCCCCGGCGTCGAGGTCCCACATCTTGACCGAGACGTCGATGCCGCTTCCCACCAGAGTACCGGCGGAACCTGCGAACAGCAGGTTGAAAACGGCGGCCTTGTCGTCGTGAAACAGAGGCCGGGCCTTGGACTCTTTTTCGCCTTCGATCACCCAAGCATGGGCCGCTCCGACGCCTTCGGTGCAAGCGGCGATCGTTCGGCCGTCGGGAGAAACCGCGAGGTCGGCAACCCCCCGGTCGGTCAGGTCTCCACGCGCGTCGAGGGCAAGCCCCGGCCCGACCTGCATGAGCCTCGTGCCGCCGTCGTGGCCGACGATCAGGTTTTCGGTTCCAGCGAACACCAGCTTGCGGACCGCTTTGTCGGCGGCGGAATGGGTCTTATTTTTGGACGTGGCGATGTCATGAATGAGCACATTACCATTAGCGAACCCCATTGCCACTCGGCGCGCGTCGAGGGAGACGGCCAGCGCGATCGCCTCGGCCGCTCCGTGTGCCGGAGCGAGGCCTTCCAAGTTCGCCAGTGGCGAGCCATCGGCCTTGAAGAGTCGGAGCGAGCCATCTCCGCAGCGCGCGGCCACGACGCCATTTTCGGCGGTCCCTCCGCAAACGGCCTCGCGGCAGCCGACACCTTCTAGCCACTTTTTCGGCTCCATCACGGCGGCGCGAAGATCCCAGATGTAGCTCGCGGCATTCTGGTCGATCGTAACCACGTGGTCGCCGTCGGGAAGCGGGATGATTTGAGTGACACCCGTTGTCTGCCCTTCTTCGCCGATATGCGGTTCGCGCGTAATTTCCTTCACGGCGTAGTCCGCGGTCACACTGTAAAACCGGACCGTGCCGCGACCGCCCCCGCTGATCAGCCAGCGCCCGTCATTGCTTAGCGCCAGCGCCGAAACGCCGCCATTGTGGGCCCGCAAGAGCCGCAAGAGCGACCGCTGATCGAGTGCCCAGATCCGGATGTTGCCGTCGGTTCCCGCAGTGACCAATCTGCGTCCGTCGGCCGAAACAACCATCGCGGTGACCTTGCCGGCGTGTCCCGATTGAAGGAGCATCTCGGGAGGTCCGCGCTCCGCCAGTCTGCCGAAGCGGTCGGCCCAGAGCAGTAAGTCGGGAGCCACTCCGCCTGCGGCGCGAAAGCCCGCGAGCTTCAGCGTGGGGTTCTGTTCGAGGATCTTGAGACAGGCCGCGAGGTTGGGCCTTCGCCCCGTTTTCCCCAACGCTTGAAGGATCGCCGATGTGAATGCGACGGCGGGATCTTCGCCGATTCGGGGAGCATTCGGAGCAAACTCTCCAGCGGGAGACTGATCGGCGGCGAGCCAGGTGGTGACCTTCGGCCAGCGGGTCAATCGGTTGAGCCAGTCTCGACCTGAGGCGATCGTCGCGCCCGGACGGACAGGACGTGGCGGTGCCCCCGGTGCATTCGGCGCGGCAATCTCCCGAGGATTTGTACCAAGCCAACAGACGATTCGAAACTGCCCTCGACGCGCATAGGGATCGATCGCGTTGTCGAGCGACCAGCCGGTTTGCGCCGCACTCGCAAGGAAAGCGTCGTCGGGAAGAAACATGTACTGAAGACCCGGCGGTGTCGCACCACCTCCAGGGCTTGCGAGCGCGACGGATCGACCCGCGTAGAAGACCAGGATCACGTCATCGGGCCGGGGTTGCTTCTCTTTGAGCCAGACCTGAAACGCCCAATCGAGGTTTTTCCGCGAGGGTCGAAGACTCGGGGCGGGCGCGGCCGGGTCGCCTGGATTGTCAGCGCCGCCGTCCTTGAGTAAGAGCAAGTGGCCGGCATCCCACCCGGCGGTGGTTTTCAGCCAGTTGATCACGTCCTCGGCCTGACGAACTGAGGTCCGACTCTTGGGAATTCCGGGATCGATCTGGCTATTGATTCCCACCACGATCGCCCAGAGCCGCGGCTGGCGAAACGCAGTCGGGGCGTCTTGCGCGGCGGTCGGCGGTGTCAAGCAAATCGCCGCGAGGAAGGCCCAGCCCAAGAGACGCCCGACGGCCGCACGATGACGTTGCATCTCGGTGAACCTCCCGATGGCGTTGATATGATCGATCCGATCAGGGAGATGGCTTGGTAAGTGGCGGACACTCGATCACCATCCGGAATCCCAGGTCCGTCAGGCGCTTTGAGCCCTCCAGGGCGTCTCGGTAATAGGTGCGAGCCTCTTGTGGCGTGGTGAGAAACGACCCGCCTCGCACAACGTATTTCGCTTCCTCACCCTCCTTGCCGGGCGCCGACGGAATGATGGGATCTTGAAGCGCTCGTTCTTTTTCGCGGCTGCCTTGCATCGTCGCCTCGTAGGACTGGTAGCCGTCTCGGCATCGTTCGCGGAGGTTTCCGATCAGGTCGTACACCCCCTGTTGCGTCTCGTCCCGTCCTCTATCGTAGAACTTCACCATCTTCATGGGAGGAAATTTGTCGTCCTCATTCCCGCTCAGGTGGGCCTTGGGCTTGCCTCCCTTCGCCACGGGCTGCATGGTCGCGAAGAGATTGTTCGGGCCATCCAGACCTCCCGAGCGCGAAGCATACTCAAACTGAGATTCCGTGGGCAGCAAGGCCCCGAACGCCGAAGCGATCTTTGTCGCGTTCTCCTGGTCAAGAGCGACGACCGGATATTTTCGAGCCTCCTTACCATTCCATGTGAGCAAGCGGTTATATTCCTTCCAATCCTCAATGACGGCTTCGGGTAGCTCGCCGGGATGATCTTTCACGAAGATCGCGACCTGCCCGTTGGTGACCTCGGTCTCCTGAATGTAGAACCCCGAAAGCTCGACCCAGTGCGGTAACACACGGTTCCCCATCGGGTCGGAAATGGGCTCGATGTGTTCCCTCGCCGCGAGGAAGTCTCCCTGTTCGAACGTGCCGCCGGGAATGCGAATGAATCGCGTGCCGTCGAGGATGTAAACCAGCACCTTGGGCCAACCGCCGAGTCGCTCGCCGCTATCCTCGGGTTGATAACCGATCGGGAAGTAAAGCTTTGTTTCCGCGTGCTTTTTGAATTTGACGTGATCCGCGATGCGTTCAAGGATCATCGGTCCATCGGAGGGAATGGGCTCCGAACCGACGACCTTGTAGCCTTTGGGAACCTCCCAGACGCTTGCGATTCCGCTTGGCGAACTTGCGGTCGTGGTGGAGTCGGTCGTGGCCGATTTCCCTGGGTCGGTTCCCTTCGACACCGGGTGACTGGACGAGGAGGAGAGATCCTCGGCGGGTTTGGTGGTGTCGCCGGTGGTCTTGGGGTCAGTGTTCTTGGTGATGGTGGTTGTCACCGGTCGCGTCATGTTCCAGGCGATGACACCCGCTCCGGCGATGGTTGCGAGCATCAATGCCAGCGACGCCACCAGCGCGATCGGGAACGGCTTACGCTCTGTCTTCTTCACGGCCGTTTGAGAGACCGCCACGCGGAACCGATCGGCGAGCTCTCGGGCCGATCTTGGACGTCGGTCCGGATCTTTTTCGAGGCACTGCAAGACGAGCCGCTCGACCTCCGCGTGAATGACCGCCGTGGGGTTCGACTGGCGGAGCGGCTTGGGAGTTTCAGTCAGATGCGCGACCAGCGATCGCTTCGCCCCCCCTTGAAAGGGCAGCATGCCGGTCAGGAACTGGTAGAGCATCACGCCGACCGAGTAGAGGTCGCTTCGGCCGTCGACGGGGTCGCCGCGAATCTGCTCGGGGCTGGAGTAACCCGCGGTGCCGAGAAATTCGGACTCGCCGGTCAGGTTCGCATCCCGTTCGTCATCGGCCATCTTGGCGATGCCGAAGTCGAGCACCTTGAGCGTTTTGCCTGTGCCTTTGCTCAAGAGCATCATGTTTGACGGTTTGAGGTCGCGGTGGATGATCGGTCTGGGCTTGCCGGTGTTCTCATCCACATAGTCGTGTGCCTCTTGCAGCACCTCGCAGAGTTGATCCAGAATCGGGACGACCCACTCCGCGGGCATCGGCTTTCCTTGATGCTCCAGGAGGATCTTGTCGAGACTCTCTCCACGGACGTATTCCATCTCGATATAAGCGACGGAGTGCGTGCGGTGAAACGCGCGAACGGTGATGGCGTTGGGATGTTCGAGCTTCGCCATCACCTGCGCCTCGCGCTTGAACCTGCGCCAGGCTTTCTCGTTTTTGGCGATCTCGGGCTTGATGAGCTTCAGTGCGCTCTTGCAGTCGAGTTCGAGGTTATCCACGAGCCAGACCTGCCCCATGCCCCCTTCGCCCAACATCTTGATCAGGCGATACTTGCCGAACACCATGGCCCCGGGTCGAAATTCCGGGGCGGGCAACCGGTCCCATTCTTTCGAGTCTTCGGGTGCGAGATCTCCACCGGGACCAGGCGTCACATCCTCGGAATCGAGGCCGTCGTTGGAGACAGGAACCGTCTCATCACGATTGTGGGACTGGTCATAAGCGATTGTGTGGCCTGGATCGGGAAGATTCGCGGACGGCTTCCGGGGCGGTGGCGGTGATCCGGGACCGTCGGTTGGCTTAAGCGCATCGGGAGGGTTCCAGGTCGCGTCGGCGGCCGGGTTCGGTACTTGATGCGAGTCATCGTTGTCGGGGCGTTTCGCGTCGCGCGTCATGCCGTCGTCCTTTCCCGGGCGTACGGTGTCGGAACGAGGCGCGAACGACGTGGTCCGACCCCGCGGAAACCCGGGACTGCTTACTCTATCCGGTCCGAGATACTTCCATAAAGGGTTTTCTAGAAGCAATCGCGCAACGGAGTTCCGCCAGAAAGACGTATAACCCGATTACCCGACTCATCAAGACTGAGCCCGATCTTGAACCGTTTGCATTCGGGACCATTTCAATGTGCTTGCGGCCAGAATCACTCCCGCGTCCAAGCGGCGTGTCGTTGATCTTACCCGGCCATGGGGTTACATTGAAACCTGTCGTGAAACACAGGCGATCTCGCATTGCGGAATGGCTCACTACATCGATAAATGATCATGTCTTGATAAATTAGGAAATTATCGGTTTTACTTTGCATTCTCACGGAAACCTTTCATGTCGAGCGAGCCAGGTCCGAAAAAACCCGACGATTTCTCGCACCTGGCCGAAGGTGTTCAGCCCGGGTTCCTCGCCGAATACTGGGATTTCCTGATCCATAATGGAAAATGGTGGCTGTTTCCCGTGGTACTCGTCCTTCTGGTTGTCGGGGCGTTGGTCTTGGTGGGTGGCACCGCCGCCGCCCCGTTCCTCTACACATTGTTCTGACCGGACACCCTGGCGACGTCATGGCTCGACTGCCTCGAACTCGAACCCGATCGCGGTTCACGCAACGACTCTTTCCGTTTTTGGAGCGGCTCCGTCGCCGCGATGCGCAGTTCAAGCGTGTCAATCTCGCCCTCACCGCGCTCGTACTCACAGCCCTGGTCGCCGGGACATCGCGCGGCCGATACGTCACCGCGACGCTCGCGAGTAACGCCAAGATCGCGATCGCTGGGCGACTCGGCATCCCTCTCGGTCGATCCGACGTCGACGCCCGTTGGCGACGCGACCGTGCACACGGGGCGGAATCCTCTCGCGAAATCTATCAACGCTTTTATGATCAAGAAGCGCCCGCGCCTATGCGTCGCACTCTCAGTGAAGCCGGAATGGCCCCCGGCGACGCCCTCTATCGCCCTGCGAATTACAACCGCACGGTAGTCCTCTCTTCCAAAGTGTTCGCCGCCGATGAGACCGGCCGGTCTTACAAAATGGTTCCCGACATGCGGTCGTTTTGGACAAACAGCCTACTCCTGCCCCAGACGCTTGGTGGCTTCTTCCTCCTTCCCGACACTCCGGGCGTTCGCAAGGCGATCACCGACTCAGGCGCGACGATCATTCCCAAGTCTCCCCAGTCGACCAATTCATGGGGATGCCGAGGCCCGGAACCTGATCCTCAGGCTGAAATCCGTGGCCTGATCGTGGGCGATTCCTTCATGCAAGGGCTATTCGTCGCCGACTCCGAGACCCCTCCCGCTTGCCTCGAACGCGATCTTGCGAAAGCATGGGGAAGGCATGTCTCAATATTAAACACGGGTCATATCGGTTATTCACCCGAGCAATATTACTTCACTTTGCTTGAATATTATGATAAGTTCAAGCCAACATTCTTAGTTTTGAGCGTCTGTCCGAACGACTTCGGCGATGCCCAGGATGTCTTGAACGGCATCGGCGATTGGGACGAAGGGGCTTTCTGGCTAGCGGAAATTGATTATTTCTGCCGAACTCATAAAATACCGTGGTTACTCGTTCCCGTCCCCTTCGAGATCCAGGTCACGATCCAACGAGGGGCAGGGCATTATCCTGGTAACGTGTCAAACATTTCCAAACGATTAACGACAGAGTATCTCGATCCGGTCGAGGCGTTTGTCGGGGAAAATCTGAGACTCCAGGAGGAATCGAAGCGTTCAGGCAATCAGCTTCTCTTCAGCCCTCTCTTCAACGGCCACATTCAAGACGGCCATTTCTCACCTGCCGGCTGCGCGCTCTGGGCGCGCGAGGTCGCGCAGAGACTCGTCTTGCTGATCGCGCCTTGAATTTCGCGGTGTTGGTCGCGCGGAACTCGGGTACGAACAGCCGGGGGGTAGGTTTACGGCATCTTCTATGACTTCGATCGACGCTTGACCGCATATCCATACGGCAAGGGCCAGGGGACGTCCGCCCCCAGCTTCTGCGCGGCTTTGATCGCCCAGTAGGGCTCGCGAAGCATTTCGCGGCCGATCAACACGAGGTCGGCGTCGCCACCGGTAATGATCTCGTCGGACTGCTCCGGCTCGGTGATCATCCCCACCGCTGCGGTCATGATCCCGGCCTCATCGCGAATCTTTTTCGCGAACGGAACCTGATAGCCTTTTCCCACCGGGATCTTGGCGGTCGGCACGGCGCCCCCCGAGGAAACATCGATCAAATCCACGCCAATCGCTTTGAGCTTGCAAGCAAGCACCACCGATTGATCGCCATCCCAGCCCCCGTCGGTCCAGTCGGTGGCCGAGATCCTGACAAATAGCGGCATGGATTCGGGCATGATCGCGCGGAAGGATTTCGCCACGCGGCAGACCAGCCGCATCCGATTTTCCAGGCTGCCGCCGTATTCGTCGGTACGCTGATTGCTTAATGGCGAGAGAAACTCGTGCAGCAAATATCCGTGTGCCGCGTGGATTTCGAGGACTTGAAAACCGGCCGCGAGTGCCCGCTTCGCCGCCCATTCAAAGGCGTCGACAATGCCGTCGATCGCTCCGAGGTCGAGCGGCACGGGAACGGGATCACCAGGCGAGAACGGCAGCGGGCTCGGTCCGACGACCGTCCAGCCGCCTTCTTCGGGCGTCTTGAGGCTCGCCCCTCCTTTCCACGGCAGGTCGCAGCTCGCCTTTCGGCCCGCGTGGGCGAGCTGGATGCTGGGTACCGCCCCTTGCGAGGCGAGATACGCGGCGATCCTGGAAAGCTGCGGAATGTGCTGATCGCCCCAGATTCCATTGTCGCCCGGCGTGATCCGACCAGCTCGGGTCACGGCCGTCGCCTCCACCATCACAAGGCCCGCGCCTCCCGACGCGCGGCTACCGAGATGGACGAGGTGCCAATCGGTCGCCAGCCCTTCATGAGAGGAATACTGACACATCGGCGAAACCGCGATTCGATTCCGCAGCGTCACTCCTCGGATCGTGAGGGGAGAAAACAGGTCGATCGCCGGTGTCTCGCGATCATGCTCGGCACTCGCCGCACATCCAGGATTGCTCGTGTCGCTCATCGTCGTGGTGTACTCTCAGCCCGACCGTTCCGGTCGTGATGCATCTCAAAGTCTGACGCAAGTATTATGCGAGCGCGTCCAGACGGGGCATTTGTGCAGTCTGCGATGGCTCAGTCATTCGTGGAGGAGATCTGATGATTTCCCCGCGACATCATGGTTTCGCAAACCGAGTTGCCTGCGAGACCGACCTTGGTATGTAGCATTCCGCGAATTGCCTGCGGCTGCTCTTGACGCTGACGGCTTCCACAATCGCCTTTTTGAATTGACCCAGGGTGTACGCCGCGGCGCGATCCTTGATTCCGGCGGAGGCTCCCGCTTGTTCGAACGCCCCGAGCACTCCTAGCGCGAAAATCCCGTGGGCCAGGGCCTTGTCTTGAAGGCTTGGGCCTTCCTTGGATGCCACGAACGTGATCACGTTTCGCTGCTGATAAAGTTCTCGCACCCATTGTTTGAAGCCGTCGCCACGGGATTTCTCGGGCGTATCGTGGACGACGTCAAGAAACAACGCGACCCGACAACCGTATTCCGCGATTTCGCCCAGAAGTTCGGAAAGCTCGCGAGGCGTGATCACCGGGCGAGGCGCCTTTAACCCGGCGCTGTCGACCATCGCCAGCATGAGCCCGTCTTGCGACTCCAGCGCGTGGGTTTCAAGGAACATCACCACGCTGTCGCCCGGCATGAGCTGTTTTTCTCGAAGCTGGATCGACAGATCCTCACACAACGACCGAATCTTTGACGTCGTCGCCGACGCGCTCGGGATAATGATCGTGTCTGCTCCGTTGATCACGCCCGGCACCTCACCCGCGGGCCCGTTGAGATGGGTTGCGAGAAAGCCGCCGAGGTCTCGGGCGTCGGCCCCCGCGAACGACAATTCCGGCAAGAACGGAACTTGCGTCCGCTCCGATCCGATCGCGATCACCACCCGCCGCGGAGCCCTCGACACCGGCGGTTCCACCGATTTCGGAGAAGGGACGTAAATCAGGTCGATCGACTCGGTGCGTGCATTCCCTCGCGCGTTCGACGCCTGTAAGGCAAGCCGCGCCGGGCGATTTGGGGCTAACGTCACGCTCAGCTCTTCCGAGACCGACCGACCGGGTACGGAGACCTCACGTTTCGCGAGACTCCTCTGATCAAGCAGAGCCTGCCAACTACGGATATTGATGTCACCTTGAGAAATAATATCAATCTTCACACGGATCTGCGGAACGTTCACGACCCAGACGGTCCCCGGCGCGGGCAACGGCAAGGCCGGGTCGGGCGAGGTGAT
>JAYVYS010000718.1:0-5990 GCA_043784005.1 Isosphaeraceae bacterium | reverse complement strand
CAAGCGCCGCCATAAGTTCGCTCTTGGACGGGTACAACGCGCGGTCGGGCAGGGCTTGGGTTCCAGGCCCGAAAAGGCGATGCCAGGCTTTTGGGCAAGCGATTCGCGCACCCAACAGTCCCGCGGCATAATCGGTCGCGATCGCCATGTGTCCGAGCAGCCAGGCGGGGTGATTGATACCCGGCGACGGAATCTCGGCGAATCGTGTGTCGTTGATGTCGTTCACGAGCTTTTGAACGTACATTAAAAGGAAAGCGTAAATCGTGACTTCGCGCTCGTACATGCCCGGTTCCTTTTGTTGATCCGGACCGATTTTCGCTTCACAACTGTTCCAGGACCTTGCGAACGATCGTCCGAAGTTTGATCTCGGCCTCCTGTGCCACGGCGACAATTAACTCGTGGCTCACGGGTTCGAGCGCATCGGGGAGGCACATGTCGGTGACGATCGAAAAGCCGAGGACCTTCATGCCCGCGTGAACGGCGACCAAAACCTCGGGCACGGTTGACATCCCGACCACATCGGCTCCGATCGCGCGCAAAAATCGGTACTCCGCGCGGGTTTCCAGGTTGGGGCCGGTCACTGCGACGTAGACACCTCGGTGAGCGACGATGTTCGCTTCGAGTGCCGCGTGAAGTGCGAGTTTCTGCAGGCCTTGGTCATAAGGTTCGATGAGGTCGGGGAAACGTGTCCCAAGCCGCTCGTCGTTGGGGCCGACCAGGGGATTGACACCCGTCAGGTTGATGTGGTCCTCAATGACCACAAGATCCCCTTTGCGATGTAAGGGGTTGAGCCCGCCCGCCGCATTCGAGACGATCAACAGATGACAGCCCAGTTCCTTCATCACGCGAATGGGGAACGTGACTTGCGCCGGGGAGTAGCCTTCGTAGAGATGGAATCGACCTTCCATCGCCATGACCGACTGACCGGCGAGGTTTCCGCAGACGAGTTGTCCCTTGTGTCCGAGGACGGTGGACTCGGGAAAGAACGGGATCTCGGGATAAGGGATTGTGGCCTCGGCGACGATCTCCTTGGCGAGTGCGCCCAGCCCTGTACCAAGGATCAAGCCGACCTGGGGGGAGCCGGTCCAACGCGAACGGACGGCGGCGGTCGCTTGCTGTACGTCTTCCCAGCGGTGATGCGTCATCGGGGTCGTCGAGCCGGGTGCCACGTCAGCGTGCCTCGATCAGGTCGCGGTTTTCTTGGGTGAGGAGGGTGAATCGGACGGAGTCTGGGATCAGAAACGACGCAAGAGGCGGATCAAGCGGGGGTCTTGACGGAGCGACTTCAAGTCCGGGTCTCGACGAAGGTGATGGATATGTCGATAGCCGAGTTCGAACGACCGCTGAAGAGCGGCGACGGCCGGTTCGGTCATGCCGAGCACGGCATAACTGCATGCCAAATTGTACCAAGGAATCGGTCGATCCGGTAGAAGGCGAACGAGCCTGCGGTCCATCTGAAGTGCGCGGCCGTAAAGTCCACGTGCGGCGAGGTTATTGGCGTGGACACGCAGAGCGTCGGTGAAAAACGGGTCGCGTTCGAGAATCCGGCCGAGGAATTCGAGTTCGAAATCGAGTTGACTCTGCTCGCGAAGCCGACGCGTGGAGGTTTCGGGGACAGAGCCATCCGAAGAGGGCTCACCCGAACGATCATGGGGTGCGGGCATCGCGCTGTCGCTCCCTTCCCGGCCCTTGGTTCCAGGCCAGACTCACCGCGGTTGCGAAACGCGCGGTCGTTTGGCTCGCAAAGCACAAAGAATAGCCGGAACGCGTTGTGTCCGACAAGCAGTCGTTCCCGGAATTCGCGCGCGCCGAGACTAAGTGGGGTCGCGGGTCATCGCGATGGTCTTTACAAATCCTTCTCAAGACGAATGGAAAACGAAAACGGGCCGAGAATCATTCCTTTTCGACCCGGGATCGCGTTCAAACATCGGCACTTCGATGACAAGTCGTTCCTCTCACCAGAGCGAAGAAAGGGCTTCGCTCCGGTGAGACGCGATTCATTGGCTCAAAGTTCCTCGTCGGCTTCAACTTCCTCTTCATCGTCGATGTCGTCGATGTCATCGTCGTCGTCGATGTCTTCATCGTCTTCGACTTCGATGTCCTCGATCTCTTCGTCGAGTCCATCGTCGAAGTCATCGTCGATTTCGTCGTCATCATCGTCGATATCATCTTCTTCTTCGTCGTCGATGTCATCCTCCTCGTCGTCGATGTCGTCATCGTCGTCGATTTCGTCATCCTCGAGTTCTTCTTCTTCGCCAGGATGACGGCCGTCAATGGCGGGGGGCCAAAGCAGGGCGTCCCGGTGGGTTGCAAGTACGGTCGGTTCTTCAAGTGTGGCAAGCATTTCAAGACGGTCCCACATTTGGGGTCGGTCCTCAGGCCAACGGGTCCAGGGGTTTAGCCCCGTCTCGGTGTCGTTCGATGGCACGCTCGCCCCTCCAATTTGAATTTAGAGGGTTTCCGCGGGCAGAGCCATACACCTAGTCAACGTGATACGCGGTTGTCAAGCAGGTTGGGCGTGGAAATCGTTTTCCCGCAAGGATCTGAGTCGCGAGGCTCTCCGTCCGGTGATCCGCTCCCAACGCACTTTGGGGCGTCAGATGAACAAGTGGCGATCCGCCTGAAGCATATCGGTGGCGGGAGGGTAGTAAGTATCTGGGGATGAGAAGGTCGCGACCACATCGAAGCGATGTTGCTGGAGCAAAACGTGTGCATTGGAAAACGTCGCGGCGGTTAGCAATTCTCGGCTCGAGCCATGGCGCGTCAGAGCCCGTGCGGCCGTAAGATCGGATTGCGAGCAGGCGATCGTCGCGACCCCGTCGCGAACGAGCGTCGGTTCGAAAAACATTTGAACGTTGGAGCAGCGAGTGGCAATCGCTAACCTATACAAGCTGCTTGACATCCGTCTTGTCCTTCTCGCCGTTGCAGCGGCCACCCGCCTCCCTTAGACCCACCGTTACGATCCCCTTCCGGGGCCCTATACCAGCAACCCTCCGGCTCCGCGTCAAGACATTATCCGTCTGGGTCAAGGCTTCCATCCCCAAATCTTTCAAAGGGTAAGGAAGATGCCCCTGACGCTGGCCGGCGTTGTCGCCTCGTGCCGCCGCGCTCGGGGTTAATCTACCACGCATCCCCCACCCCCGCGCTGAATTCCGAACCGGGTGTTTCAGGGGTCGGAACCCACTTGAGCAATTCAAGCAAGACTCGCACAAGAGCTTGACTTGGGTCGTCTCGGTTTTTAATATGAGGATTGCTGCGACGGTGGGTGTGGCCTAGCGGTTAAGGCGCCAGATTGTGGATCTGGATATCGCGGGTTCGAATCCCGTCATCCACCCTGTCCTTAAATCCTGTCGCTGAAAGCGCTTCTGATTCCCTACCGTTGGTAGGCAGTGCGGCCTGGACTTCCTTGCAATGTAGTACCGGTACTACCGGAGCTACGATTGAGGAAGAAAGGACCGCCCATGCGAATTCCAACCCAACTCCCGAAATACCGTCACTACAAGCCGAAGAACCTCGCCGTCGTTCGAATCGGCGGTCGAGATGTTTACCTGGGGAAGTACGACTCGGCCGAAAGTCGTGAAACGTACAACCGGGTCATCGCCGAGTGGCTGACCACTGGGGCAACGCCGGAGCCTGCCGGCCCCAAAGACTCGGTATCGTTCGAGTCAACGGTCAATGAGGTCATCCTCGCGTTCCTTAACGCTCACGATAGCCACTATCGACGAGCCAACGGAACACCCACCGGTGAACTGGCCAACTTCAAGGACTCCCTCAAGCCGCTCAAGCTGCTCTATGGAAGCACGCCTGCCCAAAGCTTCAGCCCAAAGGCACTGAAAGCCATTCGTCACAGCATGATCGAGACCGGGCTCGCGAGGAGCACGATCAACCAACGTGTCGGTCGTATTGTGCACCTCTTCAAATGGGCCGTATCTGAAGAGATGGCTCCGCCAAGCGTCCATCATGGACTTAAAACCGTTTCGGGTCTCCAGCGAGGTCGCACTCCAGCGAAAGAGACCGCACCGGTCAAGCCCGTGCCTGACGAGCTTGTTGAAGCCATTCGTCCGCACGTCTCTCGCCAGGTCTGGGCAATGATCGAGTTGCAACGTCTGACAGGCATGCGGCCCGGCGAAGTTGTAATCATGCGAGCTTGCGATCTCGACATGTCCGGGAAAACCTGGGTCTATTCCCCCTTCGGTCACAAAACGGAGCATCGTGGCAAAGATCGCGTCATCCATATCGGCCCGCGTGCCCAGGTACTCGTTCGGCCGTGGCTGAGAACAGATCTGATTTCATTCCTCTTTAGCCCTCGTGAAGCGATGGAAGAGCTTCGAGCCAGCCAGAGAAGTAATCGGAAGACTCCTTTGACGCCTGCACAACGTGCAAGGCGACCGAAGCACCAACCTAAAAGCAAGCCTGGCGATTCTTACTCGAACCGTACGTACCATCACGCTATCCGGAATGGATGCCGTAAAGCTGGGGTTTCCGCCTGGCATCCGAACCAATTGCGACACAACGCTGCGACTTGGCTTCGGAAAGAGTTCGACTTGGACACCGCTCGTGCGATTCTCGGACATACGAAGGCGGACACGACTGAAATTTACTCCGAACGAGATGGGATGCTAGCGGCGAACGCCATGGAGCAAGTCGGTTAGATTTGTTGCCACACCGTTCCGAAAAGAGGGTGACGGACGAGTAGGACCGAGACTTGGCGTAAGCTCGGCCTAGCCCAGAAGAGTTCTGTCGCCCTTGCCTCGCCTGCAAGTCGCAGGCTCTGACGAGGCCTTTTTGAAAGTCCAGATCACCCAGATCCTCCGTAAAGGCGACTCAGAGCCTGTGCCGACTCTAAGCTCAAACTGACGATGTCTGTGCGTGAAACCAGGTGAGACCGGCTTCTGATTGGTACTGCCTCCGTGCACGCGAACGACCAAAGCACGTCGACCTCCTGAAGACCAAGGCTTTACACCATGTCAATGCCTTCAAACGATGAGATCATAAACCCTGCTCTAGGTTTGTTCACTCTGGAGCGTACCCTAGACGTGACGGCCGACACCATTTCCAGACCTCTTCCCAACGACCACGTTCTCTTGCGGACCATTCTCAGCGAAACCCGGACTTTTTGTCGGTACGCCGAACGATTCGACGACGCCCATCAACAACTTGTGGCCGTGCTCCCTGAAAGAGAACGACTCAAACCCTGTCGTGTTGTGATGCGAGATGTCGCGAAAATCCCCGAACGACTCGAGGACAGCCGACTCGAACCTATGCCGAACCTCTCAACCCCTATCCTGAGACTTCTCGCGTGCAGCGAGCATGAACTTGCCTTACTGCTCCGTGGGATCTTGGTCTCTATCGCAGCTCCGGGACACTCGGAACTCGATCCCCCAATAGATGCCCAAGCTCTCGGACAGAGTGCTCTCGTGACCGCAATCTTCCGTCGCATTTCGTGGCTCTGCGAAGAACTCCACCAGAGGGCGTCCAAGAAGCTATCCTCACTAGACGAACTCGATGCACATTCCAGAGATATTGTACATCAATTAGCAATGCCGCTACGTCGTAATGAACAGTATCTAATTGAAGCGAAAACGGCGACTCCGAGTTGGGATGACAAAAGCCGGACCCTCACTTACCAGGGCCAGATTTGTAAGCGATTTGCAAGAGTTGCCACAAGGCAATTTGAGCTTCTCAACGAATTCGAGAACCAAGGTTGGCCGACACGATTGCCACACAATCCATTCGTGAATCGCAATATAAGCAATCACGAAATACTGAAACAAACGATTAAAGATTTGGACAAACAGTTGAAAGTGTCTAGTCGTATTGGTGTTCGGTATCGGGAAGACAAAGCAGAATGGTACCCTCGCGAGACCATGGGTAACTCCCCTAATTCCCACTAAGGCGTTTCGCCAAATTAGATCGCCCGGCAGAGACTCAAAGCACCGGGCTTTCCAAGTCAATCTGTGAGCCAAACGAGCAATCTATTTTGGCGAGCG
>JAYVYS010000717.1:0-7276 GCA_043784005.1 Isosphaeraceae bacterium | reverse complement strand
CCTGGCCCTTTTCCTCAAGCGAAACGGCTATCGGCCCGATCAGGTGCAAGACTTTATCCCCGCACCTTTCGATATCGCGACATGCATGTATTATACAGGTATCGATCCGTTTACAGGCGAAGAGGTTTACACGGCCAAGAAACTGAACGACCGAAAGATGCAGCGGGCGCTCTTGCAGTTTTTCAAACCCGAGAATTACTTCGAGGTACGCAAGGCGCTTCTGGAAGCCGGTCGAAGTGACCTGATTGGTTCGGGATGCGACGCCTTGATCCCGGCCCAGCCGCCCCGCGCCGCGCTCATGCAGCGTCGAAATGAGGCGAACAAGTCGCTCTCTGAAGGGCGGTTCGTCCACAAAATACCTAATGAGGCCGAGAAGCCGGCCCTTCCCACCACGGTCGCCGGCTACCGTCCTGATCGCAAAACGGCCCGTCGCCGGCCCCAGCGTTGATATTGTCAGGTGCGTGAAACGCACCAATGTCGATTCTTTTCCGGATGGCGCGTTTCACGCTCCCGCCCGATTGTTCCGAGCCCGCCCTGATGAGCCCTCGCCCACAACGTCCCAAGCCCAAAAGTGGTCGCCGCCCCGCCTCGAAAAAAGGTGGACGCAGTTACCGAGGTTCCCTCGACCTGAATGCACCGACGGAAATGCCCGCCTCTCCTCCCCCTCAGAACCAAGAAAGAAGGCCCCTCAGGCCTGCAAGTTCCGAAGGAGGTCCACCTCGCCCAAGTCGGCCCGGCGGAGGACACGCACGGCCCGGCGGTAATCAGGGTCGGCCAGGCGGTAATCAGGGTCGGCCAGGCGGTAGTCAGGGTCGGCCAGGTGGTAATCAGGGTCGGCCAGGTGGAAATCAAGCTCGGCCTTTTCGTCCCCAGCCGAGGCTTGAACCCCCGGCAGTCGGGGTCCCGGATCGCCCCGCGCGGGGCCTCGCGCCAGTGACCGACTCGCTGCACGTCGCACCCGTGGAGGTTCTTGCGAGGGTCACTGTCCAGGTTGCTAAACTCGCCGAGCAGGCGGTTTTGGGAGAGCATCGCAGGGCGGATAGGGTCATTGCGGCAGCGCTCCGGGGCCGTCGCGGACTGGCCGCGCCGGATCTCCGATTCATCTCACAAACGGTCTTCGCATTATTCCGATGGCAGGGCTGGGTGGAAGGTTTGAAGCTGCCGAGCATCGAGGATCGACTCTTGATCTCCTCTTTACTCGATGCGCCAATCGTCCACCCTGTCTGTCGGATCTGGGCGAAAGCGATGGGGAGAGATGCGTCCCGACTCGTCGCGCTAGGAGACGCCCCGAACTGGACGGCGAGGGCCGAGGGACTCAAGCGATTCATTGAAGGCAGGGCGGTCAACGCTGACCCTTGGAAATTGTTCCCTGCCTGGCTTCGAGACAATCTTCCGCTCCCTCCGGGCGGCGGCTCGCCGAAATTGAAGTACTTGGAGTTTCTTGATTCCTTGCAGAGACGCCCGCCACTGTGGGTGCGCGATCAATCGCTTTCCGCGGACGATGATCATGTTTGGAAAGAACTTCGCGACCTCGGCCTCAAACCTTGGGTTCACCGCCATTTGACTCGAGCCGCCAAGCTCGATCTCGCCTCGGACGTCCCCCATCTTCCCCCCTTCCTTCGGGGCGTGATGGAGATCCAGGATCTGGCCTCGCAGGCGGTTGGATTCGCATGCGATCCCTCTCCGGGAGAACGCTGGTGGGATGCGTGCGCAGGCGCAGGCGGGAAGGCGCTACACCTCTCCGCGTTGATGAAGGGGAGAGGAGTGGTGGTGGCCAGCGATGTGCATGAACCTCGGCTCAAAGAGGCGGCCAGACGCGCCAGGAAGAGCCCCTACCGCAACCTCACCACAAAGGTCTGGGATGGGTTGAGATCGAAATTCGCTGTCGGCAAGACAGGCAGTTTCGACGGTGTCCTGGTCGATGCCCCTTGCTCCGCGATTGGCACATGGCGACGCAACCCGGACGGTCGCTGGACCCTCGACAGTGACGCCATCACTCGCCTCGCCGACATTCAGTTCCAGCTTCTCCGAGCGGCGTCGTTCGCGGTGAAGACGGGCGGAACCCTGGTTTACTCGGTCTGCACTTTGACCCCAGCGGAAACCACAGGAGTTATGCAGCGTTTTCTCGAAGACTCGCCAGAGTTTCGGATCGACCCCTTCCCCCACCCCTTCAGCGGCGAGCCGACGAAGGGGACCCTTCAAATCTGGCCCCAGGATTCTGACTCTGACGCCATGTTCATCGCGAGGATGATTCGAATTCAACCCAAGGGCGGATAAATCAAGCGTTACCGAGTGGCCTTACCGCGAAGCCGGTAAGGTCGCGATGACGTTGGGGTTTGCAATGGTCACCGGCTGAGGCAGATCGATCGATGCCTCAGCGGCAAGCCTCGTTTGGACAAGGACCGGAGTCGGGTAGAGTCCAACGAGGATGGTGCCGACGCTGCATAGGGTCACCGCCAATGCCGAGGGCCACGCGGGACGTGCGGTGATGGAGTCCGCCGTGGGATTGCGTAGATACATCGTCACGACGATTCGCAGATAATAATAAGCACCTGCCGCCGAGTTCAAAACGGCGATCACCCCCAGCCACCAGAACAGACCGGAGTCTTCGCCGGGGCTCGCGGAGAACGCGGCGGCGAAGAGTTCAAACTTGCCCCAGAATCCGGCGAGAGGAGGTATGCCCGCGAGACTGAAGAGGCAAACCGCCATCGCTAGGGCCGATCCGGGATGCGTTCGACTCAATCCGGCGAGATCCTCGACCTTCTCAACCGGATGATCAGGACTGCTAAGCATCACGATGACGCCGAAAGCACCCAGGGTCATCATGGCATATGCTGTCAGATAAAAGAAAATTCCCTCAGCACCGTAGTAAAGACCACCGGAGTTCAGATCGTTGCGAAATGCGACGGCGATGCCAATCATCAGGTAACCGGCATGGGCGATCGAAGAGTAAGCGAAAAGCCGCTTCAGATTCTCCTGCGCCAGGGCGACGGTATTTCCCAGGGTCATGGTGATCGCGGCGATCAACCACGCTAGCAAGACTGCGCGATGTCCCAGCGGTCCGCTTGTTCCCGCAGCCGAGACGACCGCCGTGACCGTCCGAAGTAATGCGAGGAAACCGACAGCCTTGGGCACCCACGAAAGCATCGCGGCAATGACGGTGGGCGAACCCTGGTAGACGTCGGGAGCGTAGAAGTGAAAAGGGACGGCAGCGACCCGAAACCCGAGTCCCGCCATTACAAACACGATCGCAATCAATGCTAACTGCGGCTGCGGCACGCCTTGCACCTTATCCGCCAAAAAAGCCAAGGCCTTAAGGTTTGTGACACCAGTTAGCCCATACAGATAAGCGAATCCAAAGAGCAACAACCCCGAGGAAAAGATACTCAGAAAGAAGTACTTCGTCGCCGCTTCCTGAGTGGCCTTGGACCTCTTTGAGAGGTAGAGCAACAAATACGTTGGCATACTGACGAGTTCAAGTCCGACGAACAAGAATACAAGTTCATTGGAGGCCGCGACCAGCATCGCACCGGCATTGATGAAAAGAAGAGCGCCGAAGAATTCCGCAGCTCGGGAATCGTCCACTTGGTCATGGGCAAGAGCGACGATGACCAATCCCGACAAGAGGAAGAGAAGTCGTCCGTACCAGGAGAAGGCGTCGTTGAGTGCGACCGCCGAATATATGTCGGTCGCTTGCGAGCCCATTCCGAGTAGAACAAAGATCGCTACGCCAAGCGCGACTGCCGCTGTCGCGCACCATGAGCGTCGGGGGAGTTTCACGAACGCTCCGGCGGTGATCATCGCCGTCGCCGTGATAAGGAGAAGAATCTCCGGCAGCAGAATCGAGAATGTCTGTCGGGCCACATCATAGGCGCTGATCATCAACGGCGACCCTTCGGAGTCGAGGCAACTTGGGAGATCGGCTCAACCACAAGATCTTTTGAAGCCGGTCCGAAATTCTTTTCGAGCGACGCATGAATCGTCATCCCTTTTTCGGCATCGATCCGAGCCTCCGCGCTCGCCGCGAATGGAACAACGATCAGGCTCACCGCGGGACGAATGCGGTCGAAAAAGGGCTGAGGGAAGACACCGATGAACACGATCATAATCATCAAAGGAGTCAGGCCCGCGATCTCATGCCAACCGATCGGACGAATGTCCGGTGGCGTGGACAGGGCACCATGACTTGCTTCATGGTTGTGTCCATGAGGCTCATGAAGCGGTCCGAAGAACACTCGCTGAAGCATCCAAAGTAAATACCACGCACCCACAATCATGCCAATCGAGGCCAGCGCGGCGGCCCTCGGGCTTCGCTCGAACATCCCGGCGAGGATGGGAAACTCTCCCACAAACCCATTCAGTCCCGGTAGCGCGGCCGATCCCATTGACGCCAGAATGAAGAAAAAGGTTAGCAAGGGCAAACGGTTCCAGAGTCCACCCATGTCGGCGATCTCTCGGGTGTGATAACGCTCGTAAAGTACACCGACGCAAGCGAAGAGCGCACCCGTCGTGATGCCGTGGTTGACCATCTGAATCGCCGCGCCGTTGATACCCGTCGAGTTGAAGGCGAAAAGGCCCAAGACGATGAATCCCATGTGACTTACCGAGCTGTAAGCGATGAGGCGTTTGATATCGGTTTGAGCCAGGGCTGCGAAAGCCCCGTAAAGAATACCGATCACCGCGAGGGTCGCGAGCATGGGCCAAAGGACCGCCGCGCCATGTGGAACCATGCTCAAGTTGAATCGCATCAACCCGTAGCTACCAACTTTCAAGAGCACGCCGGCCAGAAGAATCGAACCTGCCGTCGGTGCTTCAACGTGAGCGAGCGGGAGCCAAGTATGAAAAGGGAACATGGGAACCTTGATCGCAAACCCCGCGAAAAGCAGGAGAAACACGAGAACCTGAGGGCTTGCCGTCCAGGGATGAGTGCGCGTCCATGACTCACTCCAAGGCTCCCAGTTCAACGCCTGAAGCCCTTCTCTTAACTCAGGGATCGAAAAAGTAAGCACGTTTCCAACACTATGTTGATAGTGAATCACAACAAGGGCGATGACACCAAGAAGCGTGAGGAGACTGCCCGCCAGGGTGTAGAGGAAGAAAGTCACCGAGGCGCGCCGACGTTCAGGTCCGCCCCAGATTCCAATCAGGAAGAAGAGGGGAATCAAAGTGAACTCGAAGAAGACGTAAAAGAGCACAACGTCGAGACTGCAGAACAAGCCAAGAAGTCCGGTCTCAAGCGCGAGCATGAACGCGTAATGTAACGGGGCGCGTTCGGTGATCGACTCCCATGACGCGAAAATCGCCGTGATCATCAGGAGCGAAGTCAGGCCGAAAAGCCAGATGCTTAGACCGTCCAAGCCGAGCGAAAACCGGATATCGGGACGTTCCATCCAGCTAAGCCCATACTTTTCTCCATCCATGAAGGCGAATTGCGGTGCAGCCATCCCCGTCTTGAACACGAACATCAGGATAAGCGAGAAGCCAAGGGTCACGAGTGCGACACTCAACGCGACCGCCCTGGCTTTCTTCATGTCCAATCGCGGCGAAAGGAACAAGAAGAGGCTCCCTGCCAAAGGCAGAAGCACTGTTAACACGAGCAGGGTCGCCATCAGCATCTCCTCAGCCGCATCGATATCGAAACGATCACGGGATGGATTCAGTTCAGGAGTAGTATCCAAAGAAAAGCCGCGATGCCAAGCGCTGTGACCCCAGCGTAAAACTGGATCAAGCCATTCTGGAATGGACCAAGCAACTCGCGGCCTAGCAAGCGGGGAATCCAAGAAGTCAATCGCACGAGGCCATCGACAATGTAAATGTCGAAAAACTCGACGACGACGGCAAGCCCGAGGGCCGGCCTGACGACGCCGGCCTGATAGGCTTCGTCGATGTAAAACTTATTCAAACTAGCGCGATACATCTTGCCGGTTGCCGCCGCGAATTTCGAAGGAGTGGGGCTTGGACTTCCGTAGAGGAAGTAGCTCAATACCAACCCGAGCGAACTTACAAAGATACTTATGCTTATGGTCGCCAAGTCCGTAGATTCGGGTTCGTGAACGACGGTGGATTCCGCATGAGCCGCGGCCGCTGCCACCGCCGAGCCTTCCGGCATGGAAGTCTCGATTGTAACCCTTGGCGAAAGGCGTTCGTATCCAAAGGTCTTGTCGAGATGATGCGCAAAAAGGTGAGTAGGACCGAATACGACTCCGACGAGAATCGCGCATGCGGCCAGGATCATCATGGGCACCGTCATCACCCGTCCCGACTCGTGCCCGAAATGAGAACCGTGGCCGTGGGCATCGTGACTTTGGGCATCGGCCTGAGGATGCGAGTGGGACGCATCAGCGTCGGACTTTGCCTCAGGATCATCCGGACTGGGAAGTTTCTCAGGTCCAAAGAACGTTAAGAAGTAGGCCCGACCGGTGTAGAACGCCGTCAAAAACGCCGTCAACACGGCCGTCCAGTAGATGATCTGATAGACCCATCCGAATCCGAGGCCATCCTCGGTATTCATCCAATGCGCGGCCTGCTTCAAGGCCACCAGAATTTCATCCTTCGAGAAGAAACCCGCAAGCGGCGGTATGCCTGACAGCGCCAAGACCCCGACGGTGAATGTCCAGAACGTATAGGGCAGGCGGTGCCGCAGGCCGCGGAAGCGCCTCATGTCGATCACACCTCCCATCGCGTGCATCACCGAGCCTGATCCGAGGAAAAGCAAGGCCTTGAAAAACGCATGGGTAAAAAGATGAAACATCGCGGCCACCACCGCGAACTTCGCCACATTCCCGACTCCCGCGCCCAAGCCCATAAACATAAAACCAAGTTGGCTTACCGTCGAATAGGCGAGCACTCGCTTCAAATCGGTCTGCGTCAAAGCAATCGCGGCGGCAAGTAGTGCGGTGATGCAACCGACGATTGCCACTGTCATCAGCGCGAGAGGCGCGAAGATCATGAGCGGCATGGAACGGGCGATGAGGTAGACGCCGGCGGTCACCATCGTAGCGGCGTGGATCAAGGCCGAAACGGGCGTCGGACCTTCCATCGCATCGGGCAGCCATACATAAAGGGGTACCTGAGCGGATTTCGCGGCCGCGGCCCAGAACAGCAGCAAGGCAATCGCCGTCGCCGCCGTCGGGCTGACATTGTTGAGAAGATTCGATCGGCTCATCACGACGTCGTAGCTGAGGTCGTGGTTGGACGAGATCGACCACAGCCAGAAGATCGCGATCGCGAAACCGACGTCGCCGATCCGGTTCACCAGAAAGGCTTTTTTCGCCGC
>JAYVYS010000716.1:0-2063 GCA_043784005.1 Isosphaeraceae bacterium | reverse complement strand
ACGCGAGAGGTCGAAGTGCCCTGGCCGCGCTGGCCCGGCCAACTTGAGTCGATAGGGTCGCTCAATATCGCCTCACAGACACGGTTTCATATCATCAATCCGAAAGATAGCTCAACGGTATTACCGGAACCTCCGATAACGACCATCGCGGCACCCTTTCGCGCGACCTATCGCGTTGTTGATCCGGAAAACCCCGGGAGTCTTCGCTGGGAGATCGAGCCGCCGCGCGTCGCCGTGCGTCTTCAGAGCCAGCTCTCGATCGATCAGGACCGCGCGGAGTGGCTCGCGGTCCTTGAGTACGACGTCTCGGGGGGACCGCTCGACTCGATCAATTTGCGGTTGCCCACCGACTGGGCGAAGTCAGCGAATGTTCGCCTCGTCGGTGTGGGACATCAACAGGTCAAAGAAGTTCGAGAACCCTTCACCTACTGGACCATCCGTCCCGAGCGGCCTGTCTGGGGTTCGGTGCGCGTGATCGTGCGAACCTCGCGCCCCCTCGCATCCGAAGACTCCCTCGCGTTTCCGGAATTGAGCCCGCTCGGCCGCGGCGCGGTGGATACCTATCTGCGAGTAGCCAATCAGTCCGGCGGCTCGCTCACGTTTGAAAACATTCAGGGGTTACAACCCGTCGCACCCGCAGCCTTTCCGGTGGACGAGGAGATCGCGGCCTCCACCTTGAAATCGGCCGCGATCACCAACTATCGCGTGATCACGCCAGGCTGGTCACTCCAGGTCGGCGGAGCGGGCGAACACCGCGAGGAAGGCCGCGAGCAACTTCGCGTCCCGCGCGCGGAGCTTGACGCCGTGATCGACCTCAAGGGGAACGCTCTCGGACTGGCGCGCTACGATATCGGGGCACGCTCAGGAGCGTTTCTGCCCTTGAGGATCGAAGGCGAGGCGACGGCGCTCTACGCCGCGGTGAATGGTTCATCCGCCTCGATCCTCAAGGCCGGGCCGGGTCGATGGCTGGTCCCCCTGGCCGCGGAAACCACGAGCCGGGTCAGCCTGATATGGAGTTCAACGGTCCCCGCGGGTGATGCGATCGAGTCAGGCCGTTCGATCCCACTTCCCTTACCTGTGATCGAGTCTGCCCGCATCCCTGTTGTTGTGAGCGTGCGGGCTCCCGCTGGCGTCGACGTCGTCAGTCCACACGGGCCGCTTCGGGCGTCGAATTCCGATCGGTTGAATTTTGAACGCGCGAAAGGCCTTTCGCGCCAGATCATCGCCACTGTGGAGAGTTTCGAGCGAAGCGAGAGAAAGCAGGGCGATGACCTTGTCGCCGCGATCGTTCGGCTCGGGCTCCGGGTTCGACAAGACGAACGGGCGTCGGCCGCGGCCCCTTCGCTTCTCCTCGCCAAAGATCAGGACAGTCCCGTCACGATCAGACTTGGCTCTCAGGAATTGTTTCAACGAGTGAGCGACGTTCTCCACAAAGCGTCCTTGACGGAATTCGAGGCCTCCGCGCGTGATCAACTTGGCCTCGGACGTCTCGGGCCGATAAGCCCCTACGTGTCGACTCTGGAGCCGGCACTCGCCGTTCAGATTCGCCCAATAGGATATCCTCACTTTTTCATTGGCGAACTGAATGACAGTGTCGGACCCTCGATCGTCTTAATGAAATCACCAGAGGCGAACAAACCGTATCCTTACGTGTTGTTAGGGTATGGATTATTGATCGTGCTCGTCTCGATCCTCGCCGCAATGCTCGCCCGACGCCCGGCGATCGCCCGGCGATCCGGGCAGGCGGCACTTGTCCTCGGGATCATAATCGCCCTGCCCCTGGGCGGAGTGTGGTGGTTGTCTGGAGCTTTGGGACTGATGATCGCCGGGCGATTCCTTGTCGTGCCGTAGCACGGCGAATCCGCGATCTCTGACGGAATCCGATGGAGTGGTGTCCTGCGAGATCGAGGAGCGGGGCCCCCACGTCCAAAAATTCCGAACTGGTCCCGATTCACAGGACAATTCCCGCCCCCGCTTCGATGATTATTTAAAACGGCGCTCAAATTCCATTGCGAAACGAGGTCGCCGCCTTTGCGTGCCCCACGCACCGCAATCAAACCGTT
>JAYVYS010000715.1:0-2128 GCA_043784005.1 Isosphaeraceae bacterium | reverse complement strand
CCGTGATCTCCAGCGAGAACCGGTCGGCGACCGTGGTCAGGATGTCGGCGACGGCGGGTGGCACTGATGGTCATGGTTGGGTGCCACTGGTCGTACTCGCAATAGTGTCCGGGATCCGTGTCCACTCTCCAAAATCTATCTTCAT
The DNA here is from genome assembly GCA_043784005.1 of Isosphaeraceae bacterium. Classification (GTDB taxonomy): domain Bacteria; phylum Planctomycetota; class Planctomycetia; order Isosphaerales; family Isosphaeraceae; genus JAYUFP01. Next base: position 1,983 of record JAYVYS010000715.1, on the reverse strand, counting down.
CAAATCTTCATTTGCGCATTTGGGGATGTCTGGTCATAGTATCCGGTTATGGCCGCCAAGAAGCGAATCCCGAGCTTGATTCCACCCTCCAAACGCCCCCAACTCGCGGGGTCGGCGGAGTTGGCCAAGCGCGATCTGCCCGTCTGGCCCGAGCGGGTTTTCGGGGCCAAGCACGTTCACTCCCTCGAACGGCTCGTCGACCAACTTCGTGAACAAACTCCCCACGGAAATCGCGACCTTTTCCTCGACGATGTCTTTGTCGCCTACCTCCTCGCCTTCTTCAACCCCGCGCTGCGGACCCTGCGGACCCTCGAGGATTTCAGCCAAACCCGACAAGCTCAAAAGCATCTCTCGATCCCGAAACTCTGCAAAAGCACCCTCTCCGACTTCAACAAGTTGGCCGACCCCACCCGGTTGCAGCCGATCCTCGATCATCTCCGACGTGACGTCCTCAAACCGGGGCTGGCAAAGGCCGCCGAGCCCCTGACCGCACTCCACCGCCAAATTCTTGCCGTCGATGGCACCTTCCTCAAAGCCGCCGCCGCCGTCGTTTGGGCGATTCGCCGCCGAGGCGGTAAGACCGGGGCTCGCCTCGACTTTCATGTCGACGTCGAGACCTGGCTCCCGGAACTGATCGTCATCCCCGAGAACGGTGAAGGCGAGGCGAAAACCGCTCTGAATTCAATCACTCCAGGGGCCATACATATCTACGACCGAGGCATCTTCAGCTTTGACCTGATCGCGGCCCATGCCCCCAAAGCCGCCGATTTCGTCATGCGGATTCGGGAGCCGGGACCACGCTGCCCAAAGCTCGAAACCATCGAGACCCGCGAACTCACTCAAGAAGCCCGTGACGCGGGCGTCACAAGTGATCGCCTGGTGCGGTTGGTCGGTTCGACACATCGCAAGGCTCCAGACATCGTCCTTCGCGAAGTGGTAATCATTCCTGCGGACGATCCCGAAAATCCGGTCTATCTGCTGACAACCTTGCTCGATCTTGATGCGTCGATCATCGGGCTTTTGTACCGGCATCGCTGGCAGATCGAGCTGTTTTTCCGCTGGCTGAAATCCTACGCCCGGTTTGACCACTTGATCAGCCACAACCGCGAGGGGGTGCTGCTGAACTTCTACGTCGCCGTGATCGGCGTGACGTTGATGTATCTTCACACGGGCCGTCGCCCCAGCAAATATCTGTTCGTGATGATGGGAATGGTGGCGAACGGATCGGCGAGCCTGGACGAGATCATGCCGATCCTTCGAGAACGGGAACGGCAGAGCCAAATGCAGCGTGACCGGGTGGCGCGAAAGCGTGCCGAAAAATCCCTGTGAGGATTGCAGGCCAGTCCACGCGCCGTGGCCGAGGTTTTGCGACTGCATGCGCCTTGCTCGCCCTCGATTTGTCAGGAAGCGACCGGGAGAAGGGTTCGATCGCGAAAACGCTGCATGTTTGGGTGTAGAGAGGTCTCGATCTGAGAAATCCCGGACACTATTGCGAGTACGACCAGTGGCACCCAGTAGGTGTTCACCAGTGCCACCCGCCGCAGAGCGCGACGAGGACCGGTCCCCGGGGCGTCTCGACCACCCTCACGATGTGGAAGTCCTGACAACCCTCGTCGTTTAAGCGATGGGACGTGCCGACGATGCTCGCCCCAAGCCTTTTCCACATGCGATCACTCCACCCCGAATCAAAACGGACTACGGACGAACGGCGTCACACGTGGTCTAAACATCGATCATGATCCGAGGTGTTGGCGGGAGCATCAATTGTTGACCCGGGCTCGATTGGCTGATTGCCGTCTGCGAAGCCGACAGCCACAGGAACAGGTCTTTATAAGAAAGTCCCCCGAGCTTGTAAGTATGGCCGGGGGAGATTCGGCGCAGGATGTCGAAGTTGGCTTCCTCAGTGCCGATGGCGAAGAAGATGAATTCCTTGGCCATGACTCCCCGCCGAACCTCGTCGGCGGCGGCTTCCCAAAGATCACC
>JAYVYS010000714.1:0-11494 GCA_043784005.1 Isosphaeraceae bacterium | reverse complement strand
GCGACAGGAACGGATCGAAACCCACGACCTCCATGTCAAACCCTTGAGCCCGCTTCGCGACCGCGAGGCCAACGCGCCCCAGACCGACAATCCCCAACGTCTTGCCACCGAGTTGGGAGCCGGTGAACTTGTTCCGATCCCATTTTCCAGCCTTGAGACTATCATTCGCTTTGGCGACGTTGCGCGACAAAGCCAGCATCAATGCCATCGTATGTTCGGCGGTGGAGACGGTGTTTCCGCCCGGCGTGTTCATCACGACGATGCCTTGCCGGGTCGCCGTTGGCACGTCAATGTTATCGACGCCCACCCCGGCGCGAGCGATCACTTTCAGTCGCGGCTGATCCTTCAAAACCTCGGCCGTCAATTGCGTGCCCGACCGGATGATGATCCCGTCCGCCTCGGCCAGCGCCGCACGAAGGGCCGGGATGTCGAGCTTCGAAGGGACGATGACTTCCAGACCCGGCTCGGCACGCAACAATGCCAGGCCCTCTTCCGCCAACTTATCCGTCACCAATACACGATACGCCACAGTCAGGTCACCTCGATTGACACGCTCGGATCAGTCAATTAACTTGACACCGAGCGTGAGATTAGGGATCGAATGATTGCCACATGCCATCGTAAAATGAACGATCTCGGAGGAGCCGATCTCGCCTCCTCCAGGTCGCGACGAGACGAAGTGATCAATGGGTGAGTGCGGCCTTCCGTCCCAGAAAAACCTGTTGCGCCGCAGTGACCGCGACTCCGGGCTCAACCTCCATTCCTAGGTCGCTCAGCACCATCTCCAGCGCGGCGAGGCCGGAAATCACGTCCAGTTCGTCCATGTAGCCCATGTGGCCGACGCGGACGATCTTGCCTTTGAGCTTGTCTTGTCCGCCAACGGTCGTGATTCCGAAGCGATCGGCCAGGCCATTGCGGATGTCTCCATCCTTGACGCCATCGGGAACGCGAAAAGCGGTCAGGCCTTCCGCGGGACGCGCGCTGAAGAGTTCCAGCCCCAGCGCCACCACACCGGCCTGGCAGGCTTCGCTCATCAACTTGTGACGCTGCCAGACATTTTCTATTCCCTCGGCCTTGATGCGTCGCAAGGAGGCGCGGAGGGCGAGGATCAAGGTATGGGCGGGAGTGAAGGGAGTGTCGAACTCCTTCATCTTCTTCCGCGCCACCTTGAGGTTGAAATAGAAACTGTGCGAGTCAAACGCATCGATCTTAACCCAGGCTTTCGGGCTGACCGAGACGAACGCCAGGCCCGGCGGCAGCATCAGGGCTTTCTGGGAACCGACGCAGAGAAGGTCAACCCCCCACGCATCCGCCCGACATTCCATCGCACCGACGCCGGAAATGCCATCAACCGCGAAAACCGCGTCGGTCGCGGAAACAATTTTTCCGAGTGCCTCGACGGGATGGCCGGTTCCCGTTGACGTTTCGGAGAGTGTTCCCATCACACAGACGGTATCAGGGTGAGCCTTGAGCGCATTTTCGACCTGTGCGGGGTCGACGGGGTGCCCCCACTCGGTGTCGAGTGAAACGACGTTAATTCCGTAAGCCTTGCAGATGCTTCCCCAGCGGGCCGAGAAGTAACCGGCCGAAAGGACGATCGCCTTGCCACCGGGCGGAACCGTGTTGACGGCCGCGGCCTCCATCGCGCCGGTGCCCGAGGCGGTCAGGATCAACACCTCGTTTTTCGTCTGAAAAACGCTCTTAAGCTCGGTGGCGACTTCGGTGATCACTTCCTTCGCTTCGGCGGAACGGTGATGGATCACCGGCCGAGCCAGTTCAAGCAAGACATCTTCGGGAACCGGGGCAGGCCCCGGGGTCATCAATCGCGGCTTCCGCATCGCAATACGTCCTTCAATCTCGGTTGAGAGCCTTGGACACGTCGGCTGAGCGAGCCGATTCGAGTGCCCCAACGGAACGCGCCGTCATTTCAATACGATGGTGTCATCCGGGACAATCGAGAAACGAGGACTCGGTCATCCCGTCCCCATCATGTGGCAAGCAGGGGCGATCAAGTCAGCTCGTGGCTCGGCGCGTGACACCTGGATTCTTTGTGCCAGCTCGACGGATGGTCAGGTCAAGAAACTACGACGAAATCGTTAGCCCGGGTGGGTCAGCGATCGCGGCCAAACCTCCACAAGTCAAATCATGGTCGACAATGGCGGACCCGACCAAGTTCCGTCTCATCGAGAGCATCGCAGGTTGGTCGAGCGCTAACGTTCGCGCATTCCTTGAGCGCCTCCGGGCTGATCAAGGAGTTAGTTTAGCTTCCTGCAACGCTTTCGGGAAGGTTTAGGATGTCGACCCGTAAACATCGTCGGCTGAAAAAACGGGCGCCGCGGTGGTTTCAAGTCGACCGTCGTTCCCGACCTGCCTGTAAAAACAGGACCGAAAGCCCTCGTGGCAGGCCCCTCCGACCTGTCTCGCCTTGATCAGGATCACGTCGGCATCGCAATCCACGTGGATCGAAACCACGTCCTGAACGTGGCCCGATGTCCCGCCTTTGTGCCACGCCGATTTTCGTGATCGCGAATAAAAATGGGTCTGGCCGGACAAAAATGTCTTTCGCAACGATGGCTCATCCATCCAGGCCAACATCAATACGTCCCCCGATTCCGCGTCTTGCACGATGGCTGGGAGCAGTCGATCGGGGTTCCATTTTAAGGCCGAGAGAAAAGGCAACGCGGTGTCGAGGTTGGGAAGATTCACAGGGACTACGCGGGCTCGCGACCTCAATGTGTTGCTGCGGGTGATCTCACGATTCTTAATTTTGACGAATCCTCGCGCATCCTACCAGTTCGATTGCGAAGCCCCTTCTCTTTTCAAAGTCGAATGTAGATCTTCAGCTTATAAAACACGGCCATGATCGCGAGCCAAAAAACCACATAACTCAGCGCGAACAACAGTGAGGCGAAAGTGGGTTCCGCCCACGCCGCGAAACCTCGCTCGTAGATAAATGCTTTCAGGTTGATCATCTCACCCTCTGCCCCGGCCAGCTTGACCATGCCCATGACCCGCGCACCAAGCCCCGAGAGGACAAACGCGGCCAGGGGATTCGCGCCGAAGACCAGGAACGGCCAGGCCCACTTTTTGATCCCCTCGACATCAATGAGCCAGCCGCATAGGCCTAACAATAGCAGCGACATCCCGCCGCAATAGACCACAAAGGAACTTGTCCATAATGCCTTGTTGATTGGAAAGACCATGCCCCAGCCGGCACCGACGGCCAGCAGGACCGTCCCCGCCGCGAAGATCCCGGCGACTTTTTCGGCGGTGGTTCGAGAACTCAGCAGCCAGATTCCCGCCAGGACGCCGATCAAGGTCGTCGCCATCGCGGGTATCGTGCTGAGCAATCCTTCGGGGTCGTATTCGGGTTTATACAAGTGTCCGCCGAGCAAGCCACGATCGACCCACGCCGCGAGATTATTCGGCTTGCTGAGATCCCCTGCCCCGATTCCGGGAACCGGGACGAGCGTCATCAACGCCCAGTATCCCAGAAGCAATCCGAGGGTCGTCACCATCAGGGCGCGCGGCTTGAGGAAGAGATAGAGTGGCGACGCCGCGAGGTAGCAAAGCGCGATACGCTGGAGCACGCCCGGATAGCGCCTCGGCCAGAAGTCGGGGAAGGCGTTCAAGAGCATGCCGATCGCGAAGATTAAGACGGAACGGCGGGCGACCTTGACGAGAAGTGACAAGGCCGTGTCGCCCCGTTCGAGTCGCTTCCGAAAGGCGAGCGGAATCGCGACACCGACGATGAAGAGGAACGATGGGAAAACCAGATCCGTCGGCGTCCACCCATCCCAGGGCGCGTGTTTCAAAGGTGCGTAAACCGTCTCCCACGATCCCGGATTGTTGACGAGGATCATGCCGGCAATCGTGAGACCCCGGAATGCATCCAGCGAGAGGAGTCGGTTTTCAGCCTGGCTCATGGCGGGTGTGGGTTCCTGAGAAGGGGCGGGTTCTGGCGGCAATTGTTCCGAAGATGACAGATTACGGCTTCGCGTCGTCGGATTCGAGTGTCGAAAACACCAAATCACTTCCGCATCGTGGATTCTCGTCAACACGAGTCGCCGAAAGCACTGACCAAGGCCTAAGGTTCAGTAGAGCGATTTTCAGGCGAGATGATCACGTTGGCGTACGCTTGTAGCATCCCTCTAGGCGGGCCACACCGGGTCGGGGGTAAGCTTCTTACAGGGAAATCCACCGGGCTCAAACTCCGTACCGAAAAGTCGTCCCTCGCATTGTGCCGTCGGATCGACCGGCACGACTTCGTCTTCTTGAGCCGATCAGCCCCAAACGGTCGTGAGTGATTTAATGACCGAGACCGAAGCTCCAGAAGATATGTTGACCCCTCGTGTAACCGAGGCGCTTGCTCGCGACCTCGGCAAAGGACTGGCGCGCCTGGACCCGGCGGAAATCAGCCGACTGGGGCTCAAAGTTGGCGATGTGGTCGAGCTTGCCGGTCGTAAGAAAACTGTTGGCAAGCTGATGCCGACGTACAGCGCGTATCGGGGACGCGGCCGGATTCAGATCGACGGGGTGACCCGCGAAAACGCCGGAGCCACAATCGATCAGCCGTTGAGCGTCCGGGCCGTACCTGCTCATACCGCGGAAATCGTGACCCTCGCCCCTCTTTCCCAGCCGCCGAACGACTCGGAAATGCGCGCGTTGCCGAGAATTCTCGCAGGGCTGCCGATCCTTTTAGGAGATCGGATTCGAGTGAATCTCCTCGGCCAGCGCGCGGCCGATTTCAAGGTGATCCGGACCGTACCCACCGGCCCGCTTCTGGTCGCCTCCTCGACTCGGATCGAAATCGGTCGCGCACCGGCCATCGATGCGCTCCCACTAGAGAGACGAAGCTTCCGCCCTTTCGCCTATGAGGATGTGGGCGGGCTCAGGCGTGAACTCGCTCGTGTTCGAGAAATCGTCGAGCTTCCTCTCCGCTCGCCCGAGGTTTTCAAACGCCTTGGCATCGCGCCTCCGAAAGGGGTTCTTCTGCACGGACCGCCGGGCTGCGGCAAGACCTTGATCGCTCGGGCTGTGGCCCACGAGACGGAGGCCTCGTTCTTCGCCATCAACGGTCCGGAGATCATTCACAAGTTCTACGGAGAGAGCGAGGCTCGTCTGCGGGACCTGTTCGACCAGGCCGCGCGGCAGGCTCCGAGCGTGATCTTTCTTGATGAGATCGACGCCATCGCCCCCAAACGCGACCGGGTTGTGGGGGACGTGGAAAAGCGCGTGGTCGCTCAGCTTCTCGCCCTCATGGACGGCCTTGCCCAACGTCCGCAGGTGATTGTGATTGCAGCTACGAACCTTCCCAATAGTCTCGATCCCGCTCTTAGGCGGCCGGGTCGATTCGACCGTGAGATCATGATCTCGATCCCCGACCGAGACGCACGTCGAGAGATCCTGGACATCCACCGCCGAGGAATGCCCCTTGCGCCCGAGGTCGATTTGAATCAGATCGCGGCTGTGACCCACGGGTTTGTGGGAGCCGACCTCGAAGCCCTTTGCCGGGAAGCCGGAATGGCCTGCATTCGAAGGATTCTTCCCAAGCGCGCCCTCGACAACGATTCCGATCCGTTCCCACCGGAGGTCCTGAATCGGCTGGAAATCATACCTGACGATTTCCTCGTCGCCCTTCGCGATGTCGAGCCCTCCGCGATCCGCGAGGTCTTCGTCGAGCGTCCGAACGTGGGCTGGAAGGACGTTGGCGGGCTCGACGTTGAGAAACAACGCATGCTGGAAGTGGTGGCCTGGCCGCTGACTCATGCGTCGCTGCTTGCCAAAGTGGGAGTCAAACCACCGCGCGGAGTGTTGCTGACCGGCCCGCCGGGCTGTGGAAAAACCTTGCTCGCTCGCGCCGTCGCCAGCGAAACGGGGGTGAATTTTCTTTCAGTGAAAGGGCCCGAGCTGCTCTCGAAATTCGTGGGAGAGTCAGAGCGATCCGTCCGCGAGGTCTTTCACAAAGCGCGCCAGGCCGCACCCTGTTTGGTCTTCTTCGACGAGATCGACGCCTTACTCACGCATCGGGGCACCGGTTCCTCGGACGACCGTGTGGGAGACCGGGTACTCGGCCAATTCCTCGCGGAGATGGATGGGGTCGAAAGTCTTGAGGGTGTCCTCATTCTTGGAGCCACGAACCGACCCGATCGACTCGACCCGGCGTTGTTGCGTCCCGGTCGATTCGAGGTGATCCTGAACGTGCCCTTGCCGGACTTGGGGGCGCGAGAGGCGATTGCTCGGATCGCCTTGAAGGACAAACCGGTCGAAAAGGGGATCGATATCCACGCATTGGCGGCGGCTACCGAGGGCTTTTCCGGAGCGGAGGTCCAGTCTGCGGTCGCTCGCGCCGCGATGGCCGCTGTGAGAGTTTCATTGGAGAACGGGAAAAACGATCCGATTTTGACCGAGCATGGACTTGTCCAGGCCGTTGATGAGATCCGGAAAGCGAAAGTCTAGACTGGTTCCCTTTTCCGTGTTCCACCCTCCGGTACGACTTCGCGATCTCCGCTCTGAATCCGCATTCCATTCGGCCCGGCTCCAATCGCTTGTGACAATCGCGCTCGATCCGGTTAAAATTTAGGAGTAGTCACGATCGGCGACCCCAGACCGGATGGAGCTTTGACATGGCCGATTCCTCGTCATCCTCAACGACGCGCGGTCCCCTTGCCGATCTCGACGACTGGGAATCGGCCCACCCGACCGACCTCGGGTCGAGTAAGACGTTTCGCGACTACCGAACCAACGTGCGCCCCGGCGTGGTCGAGTTTTACCGCCAAAATCACGCGAATCAGACGCTCGGATTCGTGAAAGCCAAGAAGGCCGAGTATCTCCCTCGCACCAAGCGCGAGATGGGGATATGGGAGGCGATGGAGTTTCTCAACACGCTGGTGGACGATAGCGACCCGGACACGGATCTCTCGCAGATCGAACACCTGATGCAATGCGCCGAGGCGATCCGGGCTGACGGTCACCCGCGCTGGATGATTTTGACCGGCTTGATCCACGACCTCGGCAAGATCCTCTGCCTTTTCGGCGAGCCACAATGGGCCGTGGTCGGCGATACGTTTCCGGTCGGCTGCCGACACTCCCAGTTAATTGTGTTTCCTGAGTTTTTCAACGACAACCCCGATCACTCCGAGCCCGCATACCAAACCGAGACCGGCATTTATTCCGAGCATTGCGGGCTTGACCATGTCCATCTTTCCTGGGGACACGACGAATATCTCTACCACGTCGTGAAAGCTTACCTCCCCGCCGAAGGCCTGGCTATGATTCGCTATCACTCATGCTACCCAATCCATCGCGAGGGAGCTTATGGGCACCTGATGACCCTTCACGATCACAGGATGATGGAATGGGTGAACAAATTTAACCCGTATGACTTGTATTCCAAAGGGCACGAGAAGCCTGACGTGCAGGCTTTGACCCCCTATTACCGGGATTTGATCGAGGAGTTTTTTCCGTTGAAACTTTCGTGGTGAAAAGGAGTCGCCGCGCCGGTTCGGTTTTCCCTTCGCGGTATGGTACCCATCAGGTTTGAGAAATATTTTCAATTCTTATTGCCAGTCAGCGCCCCGATGATCGCGTCGGTATCATAAACGCAACCGCCCCAGGTTCCGCCGGAAACGGCCTGAAGTGCAGCCCAGAGACGCGTATCGTCTGGCAATTCCGGGTCGGGCGAAAGCGTGGGGTGGGGCGTGCGCCGCGCGAGCAATCTCGTCCCCTCGTCAATGCCGAACTCGACACCCTCGGCTCCAACGAGGTCGACCGTTCCCTCCAGATTCACGCGGTCGACGACGATTCGGATCATGTCGCCATCGCGCAACTTACCAAGTGGGCCGCCAGCTAGGGCTTCGGGTCCCACGTGTCCGATACACGCACCTGTCGAGACGCCGGAGAATCTCGCGTCCGTGATCACGGCGATCTGTTTGCCGAATGAGAGATGCTTCAAGGCCGCTGTGATCTGGTAGATCTCTTCCATCCCCGCGCCCATCGGACCGCGCCCCATCAACACAAGCACGTCGCCCGCCTTCAGGGGATGGGGGCCGGTCCCTTTGATCGCGTTGATGGCGTCGTGCTCTCGTGTGAAGACGCGCGCGGGTCCCGTCTTGCGGTAGACTCCGTCAGGATCGACCACGCTGGGATCAATGGCCGTGCTCTTGATCACCGAACCCTCGGGCGCGATATTGCCCCGAGGAAATGTGACGGTGCTCGTCAATCCACGCTCGCTTGCTCGGCGAGGAGTCATGATCACTTCATCGGGATCGACACCATCTTGCTGGTGGAGTCGCTCGCGCAGCCGCTTTCTCCGATCGGAAATGGTCCAGGCATCAAGAACGCGGCCGAGCGGACCTCCTGTTACCGTCAGGACCGCCTCGTCGAGAAGCCCGAGCGCCCGAAGATGAAGCATGACCTCGGGAACGCCCCCGGCGAGATAAACGCGGACCGTCGGGTGATACGCCGGGCCGTTGGGAAGGACGTCGACCAGTCGCGGAACCTTGATGTTGACCTTATGCCAGTCGTCGACAGTCGGACGCCTCAAGCCCGCGGCGAAGGCAATCGCCGGGATATGCAGCAAGAGGTTCGTGGACCCTCCAAACGCGGCGTGAACGATCATGGCGTTACGAATCGCACCCGCCGTCAAGACGTCCGAAGTCGCGATTCCGTTGGCCGCGAGCGCGACAAGCGCTCGGGCGGAGCGCCTCGCCATTTCCCGCCAGATCGGTTGTCCCGAGGGAACCAGAGCGGAGTGTGGCAACGCCAATCCGAGCGCCTCGGCAACCACCTGGGCGGTGGCCGCGGTGCCGAGGAACTGACAGCCGCCTCCGGGACTCGCGCAGGCGCGGCAGCCGAGTTCCGCGGCCTCTTTCAAGGAAAGCTCACCGTGGCTGTAACGCGCTCCCATCGACTGAATTTTCCCGGCATCTTCCCCTTCACGAGGAGGTAGAGTAACACCTCCCGGCACGATCACTCCCGGCAGATGTTTGGCTCCGGCGAGAGCGAGCATCATCGCGGGGAGCCCCTTGTCGCATGTCGCCACACCAAGCACGCCTTTTCGACGCGGGAGCGAGCGAATGAGGCGTCGGAAAACGATCGCCGCGTCGTTGCGATAAGGCAAGCTATCCATCATCCCCGCAGTCCCCTGGGTGCGGCCGTCGCAAGGGTCGGAGACCATCCCGGCGAACGGAGCGACACCCATCGCCTTCAACGTTTCGGCGGCTTCTTGAACGAGCAGGCCAATTTCCCAGTGGCCTGTGTGGTATCCCAGCGCGATGGGCGTCCCGTCGGGTGCGCGGAGGCCTCCTTGAGTGCTGAGGATCAGGAACGGATCGCGATCCACTTCATTCGGTGCCCAGCCCATTCCGGCGTTCTGGCTCAGGCCGAAGAGGTCGCCCGAAGGCCATTCCCGAAGCATCGTATCCGTCAGCGGCAGCGCCCCGACCGGACCATCAGCTTTGGTCTCGACCTCGAAACAAGCGGGCTCACCCTCGCCGAGCAGGTCGGAGAGCGTCGGGGACATCGCGGTTGCCATGGCATCGTCTCGGAGAGGTTGCGGTCTGTCGGTCGTTTCCGAATCAGAGCAGGAAACGTCGCGAATCGCAACCGATGACCGAACCTCGGATTTACCATCGGCCGCAAGGTCCGGCTCCGTAGACGTCGGTGGACTCCGCGCAAGCGCGTGACGCAACCGCGACAACGAGTTGAACGCGGCGGTGTTCAGTTGGTTTCTCTTGACTCTCGCACTAGCGGCTGCGCGATTTGAAGATCAAGGCCTGGGCCTGGGCTTGATGCCCGTTATCCAGAAGCGTCTCGGCACCGTCGAACGCGGTCGCGGCGTCGGCGCTCGGGGAGACTCCATCGAGAAGGGAGAGGTACGCCGCGAGGGACCCCTCCGGATCGCCGGTCCGGGCGAGAACTTCCGCCGACCAGACGGTAAAGGTCCGTTTCAATTCGGGGTCGAGTGACATCGTGATGCCACGATTCAGCCATTCGAGAGCGCGGTCGGGTTCCCCCTCGCGAAGCGCCTCTCGCACGAGCGGAGCGAAGACGGCGGCGATATTTACGCCCGTGATCGCTTTGATATCGCGCGCGACCAGCGCGGCGGCGAACCTTGCGAGCCGGGGCTCGAACCGGAACGCGGAGGCCGATTGAAAGGCGTCGAAGAGGGTGCCATCGTCGAGCGCCGAGGGATCGAGGCGATCAAGCTCGGCCTCGCTCATGCAAGTCGCGTCCGAAGCGTCAAGACTTGCCGGGTTCTCCGACGGATCGATCAGGCCGAGCCGGCGTCTCAGGCGGTCGAATGGATACCCTTGATAGACATTCGTGACGTTGGGCCGGGTACTGAGTTGCTCTCGAAATCGCACGATCCCCGCGAGCTTCGCGCGAGCAACCTTGTCGCCGCCCGCAATGGCACGCGACGCTTCCAGAGGGCTGCGACAATCAAGGCCGACGCGATCGAGATGTATCCAATAATTTTCGTAAAAAGTTTCGACCACGGACCTTGAAAGCGTTGCCTTCCTTTCCGGGTCGAGGCCTACGGGGAGTTTAAAGATTGCCAGGGCGGCGTCGGCCTGAGAGAGAGCCAGCGGGGCTTTCTCTCGACGGGCCAACTTGAGGATTCGAAAGACTTCCTCGAAGTGCGGAACGTCTTGTAGCTCGAGCGAACCGGAAGGCTCCGGGCTAGTGATTCGCAAGTGCCGCGGGGTCAGGATCAGCGCGGCAAGCACCCTGGGAAGTTCGTCGGCTCGGGTCGAGTTCAGGGTGTCTGGCGTGGGGAGAGGGCGGTCGAGCCACTCAAAGATCTTGGTTTCCGACAGGTTTCGACCTAGGGTGGGGTCGAGCGGAATCGTTAGCGGCACGAGATTTGGCCATCGCTCCAAGAGTCCCGCGGCTGGGCCGGTCCCATCGGACCAGGAGAGAACCCATGCGTAGCGGAAGTCGTCAGCGAGGGACTCGGCCCCCGCACCGAAGCGCAAGACCTCGGCGAGTGTCCAGGCCTCGGCAGCACGGTCGGAATCTGTTGTCGCGAGCAACGTGACAACGGTTTCAAGCGAAGAGATCGCATCGGCGTTGCGCCCGAGCCACGCCAGGCAGAGTGCTCGGTTCAGCCAGGCGTCGACATCCGTCGGGTCGAGGTCGGTCAGTCCCTGGAAGGCATGAAGTGCCGAGTCGAGGTCATCAAGATTTCCGGCTTCGCGAAGGTGTACATCCCAGGTTGCCCGGCGTCCAGAGTCTTTCGGTGCCTGGAACCGATAGACTGCGCGGGCTACGGCCGGAAGCTCCGCCGCGCCGGCAAGTCGATCGAGGGCCCGGGTCGCCGTCGGCTCTCCCGGGACTAAACGAAGCACACGTTGCCACGAGGCCCAAGCCGCAAGCGGGCGTTGAAGGTGGAGATGGTTCCAGCCTTCGTTCACGAGGTCGAGCACGATCGAGGGAACCGGCGGGGTGGGCTTCACGGCAACCTGGCTCGCCTCGAATGGACGACGATCGG
>JAYVYS010000713.1:0-2112 GCA_043784005.1 Isosphaeraceae bacterium | reverse complement strand
TTGAAAGTTTGTCGAACCCAAAGGAGACTCTCCTCAATCTCCTCTTGCAAGCGAGTGAACTGGCTGGCCGAAAAAGAAGAAAATTTGAGAGATCAAGCGGTTCTCGCCAAGTCGCCGATTTCCTCGACGATTTTTCACCACTTCGCGGGCTCTGGGCATTCCAGAAACTGGAAAAGGATGTGAAGCAGGTCGTGAACGAAAGGCAATGGAACCGCGTCTCGTGATGTTGTATTAACGTATACAATTTAATCATAATCAACTGATAGTCGTTGTGATCCGGATTGTCCCCCCTAGAGGTTTGCCTCGCACCCTCGGGCGCGTTATTTTCAAAGCCTGAACTCTCCGATGTCCCTCGTGAAACGAGCACTCCTTCATGTCGACCTCTCCCGAGACCGCGACCCCGCTGGATCGCGCCCGGACAAAGGCGTATTTCCGGCTCTTGCCGATCTTGTTCGTTTGTTACATCATCGCCTATGTCGACCGGGCGAATGTCGGGTTCGTCAAGCTGACGATGCAGAAAGATCTTCCCGCGTTCGACGACAAGATCTTCGGCTTTGGCATGGGGATTTGCTTCTTTGTCGGGTACTTCCTATTGGAAATCCCCGGCACCTTGATGGTCGAACGATGGAGCGCCCGCAAGTGGTTTTGCAGGATCATGGTCTCTTGGGGGATCATCGCCGCGTTAACGGCGTTTGTCGGCGTGCGCTGGCCGGTCGTCTCAGGCTTGATTGAGTCAACAGGCAGGATGTTCGGTAAAACGCTCAACGTCGCCGAATATCAGTTTTACATCATTCGTTTCATGCTGGGACTGGCCGAGGCGGGGTTCTTCCCCGGCGTGATCGTTTACCTGACGCACTGGTTTACCAGTAAAGACCGCGCGCGGGCCTTGGCGTATTTCTTCATCGCCACGCCGATCGCCCAATTTATCGGACCGCCGGTTTCCGGGCAGTTGCTCAAGATCGGCACCGAGGGGCGTCCCGAGTTGTTCGGTTTGCAAGGCTGGCAAGTGGCGTTTCTGTTCTGGGGCCTGCCCGCGGTGATCCTGGGCGTGATCGTCTTGTTTTGGCTCACCGATCGTCCCGCCAACGCGCACTGGCTGGAGCCCGAGGAACGCGAGGCGCTCGAGCTGGCCCTCAAAAAAGAGAAGTCCGACCACCATTCCAGCCACCACATGACCGTGTTCGAAGCGCTCAGCCATCCCAAGGTCATCGGTCTGACGGCCGCGTATTTCTTTGTCGTGACGGGGAACTACGGCGTCGAATTCTTCCTGCCGTCGATCTTTCAGAGCTGGTACGGGCTTTCACCTCAGAATATCTCGTTCTTGGTGATCATCCCACCGATCGGGTCGCTGCTGGGCCAGCTCGCGATTAGCTGGAGTTCCGACCATTTTCAGGAACGCAGGCTGCATGCCGCGATTCCGATTTATCTAGGAGCGATCGCCCTTGCCTGCACCGTGCTGAGCCAGGGGCGGCTCTGGCTGACGGTCATGCTGTTCACGCTGGCGATGACGGGCCTGAAGGCCTATCTCCCGGCTTTTTGGACCTTGCCGAGCCTCTTTTTAACCTCCGCCGCGGCGGCGGGAAGCATCGGCATGATCAACTCCGTTGGTAACCTCGGCGGCGGCTTCGGGACTTACATCCTCGGCTGGATCAAAAAGGCGACGGGATCGTTCGAGAACGGACTTCTCTTGCTCGCCTGCTCAATGGTCATCTCGGCCACGATCATCGTGCTGCTCGGTATTGGCAAACGTATCGAGAAGCCCGTCGTCAACGATTATGAGCCCCTGGGGGATGAGCTGCATGACCCGGTTTGAGGGAAAATTGGACGCGATCGCCTCGCCTACCCGGATCACTTGAAATACGAACCCGAATCGCCGAACCGGGCGCGGAATTCATAAGCGCGCTTCTCGGCACCCGCCCAATCCTTGACGCGGGCCTTTGCGACGATCTCCTGGATTTCCTTGTAGTTGCCATCAGAGAGTTCGCCTGCGGCGTGCCGTTCCTTGATGAGCTTGGCATCGTGCGCGAGTTCTTTTTCGTTCTTCAACGAGACCGCCGTGAGAAGCGCCTCGAACGCTCGGGCATTATCGACTTCCCGCGCGGACGGTTCCCC
>JAYVYS010000712.1:0-2227 GCA_043784005.1 Isosphaeraceae bacterium | reverse complement strand
TTGGAAATTGGCGACGCGGCCCCGCCTCCGATCGCGGTCAAGACAGCGGAACACACCCCGGTCCTGACTCGCAAACCGAAGCGCCCGCTCCGTCGTCGTGGCGAGGTCTGAGGGAGAGGCTCGAACGGCAACGGCACCCACTTTGGAGTGCGACGGCTTGCCGACGCTTTGGAACCCACCGAAGAAGGCGAGGCCCTCGGCACGTCGGAAACCGGGAGCAAGCTCCAGGCACTCCCAGAAACCTCAGAGGGTCTTTGGGAACTTGGAACGCCCGTTGATCGGCGCGGAACGTTGACCTCGTCGTCGAGTCGACGACTAACACTCGGCCCTCGACGATGCATTCGTCTCATCAAACAACGCCACCGGATGGAAACGCTCGGGCCGGGATGCTATTCTAGAAAGTGTCAAGGTGTAAAGCACGGGAGCGTTCCATGAGCCAAGTTGCGACGATCGGCCGGATGACCATCGACGAGATGCTGGCCCTTCCTGATAACGGTCATGATCGGGAATTGATTCGCGGAGAGCTGCGAGAGGAACCCATGACCCGACGGAACCGTCGTCATAGTCGAACAGAAACCAGGGTCGCCCGCTTTCTGGACGACTGGCTCGATACACAGCCCAAACCACGGGGTGAGGTCGTTTCGGGCGAGGCGGGATTCCGTTTGAAGCGTGATCCGGATTCGTTTGTCGGGATTGATGTGGCCTATGTCTCGTTGGAAGTCGCCGCGATGGACCCGGACGCGGCCTTCTTTGAAGGGCCGCCCATCCTGGCCATTGAGATCTTGTCGCCCTCGGACACACAAGAGAAGATCGACGAGAAAATCGCCCTTTATCTGGAAACGGGGGTGGCCTTGGTCTGGGTCGTCAGCCCGCGATTCCGGACGGTCACCGTATTTCGGCCCGACGCCCCACCCGCCCTCTTCAACGACCAGCAAGAGCTAGACGGGGGACCGCACCTGCCGGGATTTCGAGTCGAAGTCGCAAAGCTCTTTGGAGCGGGTTATCGATAGAGATTACCTTATGTGATCGGCGTGGTCTGCGACCCCCGCGGGTACGGCGTCGCTAAGCCGTCGGAGTCGGTTTCGCCCCGTGGCCGCACGCGCTACGCCTTCTCGATCGGAATCTCCGACGGAACGCGGCCGGGGCGGGCGATCAGCATGGGGACTTCCAGGTTATGGCGGACCTTGTCCACGGTCTGACCGTAAAGCAAGTCGCGAACGAGTCCGTGCCCGTGCGAACCCACGACGAGAAGATCCACAGGATGTTTCTTGAGATGGCCGACGAGTTCGCCCGCGCGATCGGGACCATACAGGAGGGCCGGGATCGCATCGAAACCGATCTCGGCGAGCGCTTGGGAAACTTCGTTCAGGTAACGTTGATCGGCGCGGGTCTCCAGGTCGTCCGTCTCCGCTCCATAGATACCGGAAAGCGGTGTGTCGACCACGTGGAGCAGGATCAATCGCGTCTTCCCGGGCTGCGCGAGGCTTAGCGCACGGTTCAATATCTCACCATCGTTGCGGTTATGTTCGAGAGCCACACCGATGGTCGCCAGGGGACGCGGGCGAAGGGCGTCAACCCAGTCGAGTTGCACGCTTGAGACAGCGGTCCAGTCGGGAGAAGGCTGGACCAAGGGTTTGATCGTCACCCATACCAAAAGGGCCAGCACGGCGGCCGAAAGCCCGAAAAGCGAGGTGGCGACAATCCATTGGAGCGGAAAAGGGCCAAGAACGATTCCCGATTCTCGGGCCATCTTGATCCAGATCACGATCTGGTCGAAAACGAGTTTGCCGTTGAGCCCGACGATCACCAGGGCCGTGAGCCACGCGAGGATCTGCCCCCACCAGGGGGTCGCGAACTCCCCCATGTTTCGACGATTCGACGTAAAGTGAATCAGGGGAATCACCGCGAACGAGAGCTGCAAGCTAAGGATGACCTGGCTAAGGACGAGGAGCCGCTGAGTCGATCCGTCGCCGTTGGTCGCGATCACGACAACCGCGGGGACCAACGCCACAAGCCTCGTGACGAGGCGTCGCAGCCAGGGGGCGATTTTGAGGTGGAGGTAGCCCTCCATCACGATCTGGCCGGCAAGCGTACCGGTCAGAGTGGAGCTTTGTCCCGCGCACAACAGAGCGATGCCGAACAAGATCGGGGCGGAGGATTTCAGGAACGAGGGCAGGAGTTTATGAGCCTCTTCGATGCTCGCCACGTGGATGCCGTGCCGATGGAA